>CAIXCY010000124.1 GCA_903918045.1 uncultured Bacteroidia bacterium | reverse complement strand
GGTTTCATTCTGAATATCGATTTTATATTTCCGCCCCAGGGAGACCTGCAGGTTATTGTTTTGTTTTGCATACGAAACCCCCATCTGGTTTGCCTTACTGCTTACATCAAGGAGCGAAAAATCGGTGAGGTTAAAATTGGATAGGGGATTTCTATTTACCGTTTGCATCCTTACTGTTAATTTTGATAATGAAGCAGGATCAGAGGGTGCATTTGCACTAAAATGACTGAAAATATCCTTGGCAGCCGCGGAGTAGCCAACTCCATTTGCGGCGGGACTCTCCGGATTTGGGAATAGTTGCTGTTCAATCTGCAGCGGTGCAGCCAAAGGTGCAAAATGGAAAGAGACTCCAACTTTGTCCAGTTCCGGAGTGAGCGGTTTCCACTTTACCAACGCGATAAGCCAAAGCCATACCTGGCTCCCCCTTTTGCCACCTTTTGCAATACTCTCCCGCGATGAATTAAACTGGCTTTTTAATATTCCCAGATTAGCAGCATAGGGGTCCGGAAGCGTTGGTAAATAGGAGAACAATCCAAATCCCAGGTACATCTGACCTTTCGTAAGTGAACTCAATTCAGGTGTTGATTCGGCAAACAAAACCAAACTATTGGGGGGTGTTACAGTGAGTAGGGCATTATGCATGGCCAGTGCATAAGGCTTCACATGCGGAATTTTATCCGTAGGGAGCTTATTGTCCCAAAGAATATTTTCATCAATGACAAACAGCAATGTTTTTAATTTGCTCATTGCGATAATGGAGGCACTGTTTTTGGTTTTCACTGAAACAGCCTCTCCATTAACCTTAACCGGTCGGTCAGTTTGAATATCCCAATCGTTTAAGCTGAAAATGACTTCATCCCCCATCGCAACCGTATTGAAAATCAGGGGTGTATTTTTGGTGTATTTACACTCCAGTGTTGTTCCGAAAGGATTGCGTTCATCTTTCCAGCCATCGAATTGCTGAAAGGCTCCCGCCCCATCACTCATAAGGTCAGTGATGCATATTCGTCCAGGCTCACCCAGGATAAATGGATTTACAAATGAAATCGCCTTATTTTTAAGATTGGTCCATTTAGCGTCTAGACCCTTGTCGCATTCAACAATGATCGCCCCATTTCCATCTGCTTCCAATGGGGAGGCAATATTTAGCTTCGTAAGTGGCAAGGCCCACCAACTATTGACAATTTTGGCAGAACCATCGACCAGAAAGAAGGGGGATTTGCAATCCTGAACCTTAAAATTCGGTTGGCTGCAATCCATTGAAACGGCAACCCTGTTAATGAATGGGTTGTAAATACAGTTCTGGTTACCAGCATATTTAAAGCTATTGGTTTGCCCATATACCTTCCATTTCGAATTTCCAACAGCGTTTATTTTCTTAACTGAGTTTTTGAAGCTGAACCGGAATGAATCCGGCAAGGAATATTTTGCATTTCTCGAGTCGGCTCCGTAAGGGCTGGCAGGATCGGAAGGATAGGAATTATTTTGTGCAAGGTCAAGGGAACAGTCAACGTTGCAATTTGCCGGTATTGTAAGATTCCCTCCGTTCATAAATGGGTCCAAATCAAGGGTAATCGTTCCCCCTTTTACCCGGAGGCCGCAATACTGGTCCTCGGGTATTGAAGACTCCAAAAGCTTTCCCTTGATCCAAACCGATTCAGGATCTATAGTGAAAGTTTTTGTCAGTTCAACAGGTTTTGAATTTACAGGAAAATACTTAGGCTGATTAAAGGTTGCATCAAATAAGATTGAAGGCATCGTCTCTCCCTGCACATACAAGGCGATTAGCTTTTTGACTTTTACAAAATCATACCAATGCGGTGTTCCATGAATATCATATAACGGGCCTATGGTTTTTGCCCTTGTTCCTGCCGAGGCAAGGGTGCTGCTCCCCGAAATTTGAGTGGAGCGAATTGGAACCTCCCGAACAAATACATTTAAAGCCGCAGGCTCCTTTTTTAGTAATACCCGTTTAGCAATATCATTAATCTTTTTAATATTGGCGGTGCCGGTGCCAATGGCAGGACCAGCCAAATCAGATCTTTCAAAAAGAAATTCCGGATTGCGTATATCAGAAGGGTTTTGATGAATAAGGGCATCCGCTATTGAACGCTGTAATTTTAAGACCTCTTTGGCTTCGTGGGGGGTGGACGTTTGTAATTGCCCGGTTAGGCTGGTGAGCAATGACGCAATTTGTTCTTTAGTCATAATGGTAAATTTAATAACTGATTATAAAATTTAACTATTTTTAACTCTAAAATAAGCTTTGTCTTCAATGCAAATTCAAGAACGCCCGATAAAAAGCATAGAAAGAGAATCGGGTAAGCATTCGAAGAAGTTTACCTGATCGCTCCGCACAGCGGGGATTCTTTCAATAAAAGAACGATATTAAGATTGTAGTGAAAGGGTATTAGGGCAATACCAGTTTCTGCACAATCGAGGTTTTATATAATTCTCTTTATCGCCATTTTGTTACTTTGTTGTTTAAATGGTGGTCATATTTCAGAGGTTATATTCCCAAATATATGAAATATCTTAATACTGTGTATAAATTAACAGGGGGAAAAGTTGTTAATTAAACTATACGACTTGTGGCTTTACAGAATGAAGAAGAGAATTACAGGAGCCTTGAAGCTAAATTAAGGCTATTCCTATATTATTAAAGCTTTCCGGGATTTTGTGGCTTAGGAGCATTTAAATGCCATTGTTACCTTCGTGTAAAATCGGGATAAGATCGATCGTATCCCTTCATGGCGTGCCAGATAATCCGGTTAAAAGTATCCTCGTCAATACGGTCAAAATCATCGAGATCCTGCTCGAGCGATTTCTTTGCCCAGGAGAGTTGCTTTCCGGTTAACCCTTTTAGGGGAGGATTCAACTGATCAAGAGGAATGTTATTCGGTTCGGCTTTGTATGGTGTAAAATCGGGCGTCTCACTGAAACATTCGGTCATCGCCTCGGCAGAATTATCCAACTGATTCATCGGTGGAATTCCAAGGATATTCTCCATGGTACGGACCATATTAATCTGGGAATAATAGGCCGAAACAACCTGATTGCGTTTAGTATACGGACTGATCACCATTCCGACCGTACGATGGCCATCCACATGATCGAGTCCATCCTGAGGATCATCTTCAGTAACGAAGATGCAGGTCTCTTTCCAAAATTTACTGTTCGATATGGCTTCCACGATCTTACCCAGTGCAAGGTCATTATCAGCCACCGCAGCAGCCGGAGTCGGCATTCCCGGCCTTGTTCCCGAAGTATGATCAGCCGGCAAAAGCATTATTGTAAAATTGGGGAATTTATCGTTTTTTTCAAATTCGTGCAGCTCTTTAATAAACTCTGATGCCCGGTATGCATCGGATACTTTATTGGGGAATCCTATAAAAGTGGGGCACGTGTAAGGAACAATTGTCTCAATATTTGGGATTGCCCTGATTGAAATATTTTTCGTCCCTTTCAAAAAGTCCTGGTAAATATCTGTAAATGTTGCAGATTTAGGTTTTATTTCTGCACTCACAAACTCACCGTAATTGCGAAAAGTAAGCCTGTTTCGTAACACATTATCCCAGATAAATCCGGAGCTGGCATATGCCAGTGCATCGTTGCCATCATAGGGATAGCTCCGGGCAAAATCGCCAAAACACTTTTCAAGGTAATCGGTGGCATAGGCTTCATCGGCCCATTGGTGCCCGTCGGCACTAAGGACACCACTGCAATAGAAATTGTCCATCAGCACAAACGACTCAACCAACTTATGGTGATTGGGGGTTACCTTCCGCCCAAAAAGCAGCAATGAGGTATCACTGTTCGCCTGTTTCATATCCCCAAAAACCTGGTCATAGGTCCTGTTCTCCTTGATAATATAAACAACATGTTTGAAATGAGAGGTCTGACCGGGCAATTGAGGGACAGCCATCTTTGCCAGGTTACTTACATTAGACGAAATATTGTTTTCCTTTTTAACCCAAGAATTGTTCCTTTTAACGATGCCGGTCATCGACAGAAGATCCTTTTCGCCCGGAACATCAATAATTGAAACACTTCCCAGATGGTCATGCGAATTATACCCCCCTTTTTCAGGACTTTTATTCCGCGAACCGGAACCTTTCACATTTGCCACGTACAATTGTGTTCCCGCCCGATTCAGAATTACAGAACCCGGGTACCAGCCGGTGGGGATAAACCCTTTTATCTCCATCTTTGAACCCAGTCCGATCACACAAATTGCATTTTCTGTCCCATTTGCAACATAAAGCTGTTTCCCATCGGGTGAAACGGCAAGGGCATTGGGGGAACTACCAAAAAGAAGATTCTTATTCAGCCGGACAGAAATCTCACTGACGACTTCATCCTTTTTGGTATCGATCGCAAAAATCTGATCGCTGTTTGAACATGCCACGTATAAAAGGGAATGATCCGGACTAAAGGCCATTCCGCAAGGGTGCAGACCAACCTTTAGCTCTTTGATTTGCTTATTCTTTTGAAGGTCGACAACTGAAACCGTTCCGCTATTGGCAACACCTGTTTTAGGGTCTACCAGAACCTGGGTTCCGGTAGAATTGTAAGTAGCTTCTCCGGCGACAGGTCTCCTTCCCCCCCAGTTGGTTACATAAGCTTTTGTCTCAGAATGCAAAACAACCTCATAGGGGGCAATCCCCACCGGGATTTCACGAACGGTATTATCTGCCAGATTTACAGTTGCAAGGGAGTTATTCCTGGATAAGGTAACGAGAAGCTTAGTCTCTTTTGAATTCAGGCAGAGACCGCCGGGTCCGGGATCCCCTCCGATTGCAGGGTTAGGCATCACAACAGGAGCCTCCCAGCTTAACTTATTCCCGTCGAAAAGGGCAACGAATATTTTTGTTGAACCTTCAGAAAGATATACTTTGTGGCTATCTTTTGAGGTGCAGATTCCGGTGAATGAGGCTCCAAGCTTATCCCCAAAAGGGAGGGTTTGCAATACACTCTTGTTGCTTAACCGGATCAGATCGAGCGATTTCATATTTTTAACCAGCAGGTAATCCCCGTTGGAGGTTAATACTAAATCGACAGGACGTCCCGGCATAAAAATCTGGAGTCCCGCTGGCCGCAATAACTGGTTCGAGGGAACCAATATGCTCCCGTCAGGTTGCGGACCGACCTTCATTTCATTAAAATTATTTTGCGCATGAAGGGTGGAGCCGGAAAATAAAAGAGAAATTGCAAGGAGATTCTGGAATAACCGAAGTTTGATTTTCATTTTTCTCTTCTTTAGTTGGTTTGATTACTTTTTGTAAGATTGGTCAGTCGCAAGATGCCTGCCACCAGCAGCCAGTCGCTTATGGGATTAACCCATCACCAAAAATAACCATTTAATCGAATGCTATTCAACACCCATCCACCATTCTGAAAAGAATATTTTAGTCAATCCGCTTGAGCCTTTGCCAGAACCTTAATGTCTTTTACCTCCACGATATTTTTGGAATACCCTATCAGTGAAGCATTAATCATCCCTTGTGCCAGATCTCTTAATTCTATGACAAAATCTGAATTAATCGCCTTCATTATCGGGAACAACCAGCCAAGATACTTGTACGTTTTGTAAAAAGTCTGTGAAGGCTTTAACGGTAAAAATGGTTTAATCCCTGCTGGCCTAAAGTTATAGACCTGTTTAAAAGGGAGTTTCATGAGATCGTTTTCGGTCTTCCCTTTTACGCGGGCCCACATGGTCCGACCTTTTTCACTGCTATCGGTACCTGCACCCGAAATATAACAGAACGTCATATCGGGGTTTAATGAAGCAAGATTGGACGCGAAGTTTTGGGTTAATGTATAGGTCAGCCGGGTGTATTCATCCTCCTTTTTCCCGAGTGAAGTCACCCCAAGGCAGAAATAACAAGCATTAAAACCTTGAATCCTTCCGCCGAGGGTGGAAATATCGGATAAATCAGTGTGAATGATCTCCGTCAGTTTGGGATGTGTATAGCCGCATGGATTGCGGTTGATCACCAAAATTTTTTCCACATCAGGATGGTGCAAACATTCATAGAGTACCCCTTCACCAACCATTCCGGTTGCGCCTGTGATTATCACGTTAAGTTTTTTCATAATCTCACGAATCTTTTAAGTTTTTTTAGGATTACTTCAACAGGGAGAGGACCAGGCGATCGAACATCCTGTCGGATAAAATCCGCCTCACGAACAGGATAATTTTAGC
>CAIXCY010000123.1 GCA_903918045.1 uncultured Bacteroidia bacterium | reverse complement strand
CGAATGTTGGCTTTGCATCGCTGTTGACGCAAAGTCCTCATTTGATTTTGGGGTGTGCTTGGACAGCAGCAACTCTCTTGATGGCTCTACAAGGCTTGGTGTGTCCTGTTGAGGTCTAGAGACTCAAACACTCTTTTGGCTGAAGAAGGTCAGAGACCAAAACATCGCAAAGATTCAATTTTATACCTTTCCCCACAACTTTTTCATCTGATCCTTTAAGATTTTGTTGCACACATGTTGCACCCATAAAAAAAAAGAGTCAGAAATTAATCTAACTCTCTTATTATCACCGTGGGAACTGATGGGTTCGAACCATCGACCCTCTGCTTGTAAGGCAGATGCTCTGAACCAACTGAGCTAAGCTCCCTTCTCTTTAAAACAACACCAAAAGGCCTTCTTTAAAAGTGAGGCAAAGATAGACCTTTTTTCTTTCTCACCAAATATTCCAATGAAAATAAATACAAATTTCCAATCAAATTTTCGGGGTGCAAAATTGCATAACCATTCACTTAAGTATCTCCTCAGGAATCTTCTTAATCTTTTCAATCTCAAGACTCCTAATAAAAAGCTCCCCTCCCTCAGATTGTACCTGAATCTTTCCCTTCGTCAGAGGATGTACCTTTCCGTCTTCTATTTTGCCCGAATTATAATTGACCATGACAACCTTACCATTCACAACATGTACAGATGTCCTGCCAAAACAATACAAGTCAATTGTGTTCCAATCTCCTTTTGCTTTTTCAAAATCTCCACACTTTGAACAGTTCTTAGCAATATTCCCGTCACCAAATGCCACCTTATCACCTGACGAAGAATAGGTTAATACTTTTCCACCGGCACTGCTGACCGTCGGAATCTCGAAGTAGCTTGCCCCCATACAATATGAGTCTCCCAACTTACCGGTACATAACTGAAACTCATGTGAGCTCATCCATACATCCAGGCCAGCGCCAAAAGGGCCGTAACTGTGGTACAACAATCCTGAATTCAGCTGACGATAAATCTTTTCACCCCACTTAAACACCATCCGTACATGGTAATTTTCATAACTCCTGCGTGTCGCAATGGAGCCATTAATTTCGCCGGAGATCCTTAATACCGGGATTCCGTCCATCTCTGTAACAGTAAAAATTTTAAGGGGGTCAGTGTTCAAACCAATTGGTTTGGCACCTTTCTCCGTAGCACCAATAAAGGTATCCCACCCCTTAAGGTTTTTACCATTAAAAAGTGGGGATAACCCTTTTTGAGGAAACCCATTGATTGCTAAAGAATATAAAATGCAAAAAATAAAAAATTTCTTCATTGGAGTATTTTCAATCTAAAATGATGTGATTAAAATATTGTTCCTGCAATCCCCCCTCAGCGGCAGATCCGCAAAATATTTGTAGTAGTGCTCAGATTAGTTGTAGATTTGGTGGAACGCTCCGCATTATCAAAGCAAATTGTTGTTAAATATTTCGGTGCCCTGCACCTTATGTGCCTATTGCCTTATTTTCTACAAATATCAACGGTGCTCTGCACCTTAAAAAATACTTGTTTGCTTAACCTGGATCATACAACAGAGAGCCTACAAAAAAGACTGCCCCGAATCCGGGGCAGTTAAAAACACATATCGTTATAAATGTTACTTCTCTTCAAGAATTGCCTGAGCTTTTTCTAAAATTGTAGTGTCATCAAGCAGAATAATTCCTCCTTGCGGGCCTTGTTCAATATGCATCCCAACACTAGTCCCTTTATCATAATGCGTTCCACCAAAATAATTCCTCACGGTTTCAACTTCCATCCCAAGCTCCTGAGCAATCCGTTGCATCGAACCGTGAGGCAAATGATCCTTGATATCCCGAAGCTCATTGAAGG
>CAIXCY010000122.1 GCA_903918045.1 uncultured Bacteroidia bacterium | reverse complement strand
CCGATGCCAATGGGGGCCTTTTATTCAATTGTAAGACTTCCGATAGATGACAGCGACAAATTCTGTCAGTGGATGCTTGAAGAATTTGAGCACAACAACGAAACGGTGATGATGGCCCCTGCCTCAGGTTTTTACTCGACAAAAGGTGTTGGGAAAGATGAAGTTCGTGTGGCCTATGTGCTTAATATTGAAGATCTGAAGCAGGCTGTTGAATGCCTGAAAGTTGCGTTAACGGTCTATCCCGGAAGAACGATGTAATTTGAAAATTCGACAATTCGATAATGTGACAATTCGATGATGCGAAGATGCGACAACATGATAATCCGACAATTTCTTTTCCTTGTTAGGTGGAACCAGGCATGTATTGTTAGTAATTAATTATCAGGGTGTATGCAATTGATATATTCCATTGTGAAATGAATCAATTTAAAATACGGCAACTTACAAGTTCACAAGACCAATGGTTTGAAGAATTCTGGCAAATTTATGCTGAAAATTTCCCCCTTTACGAACGAAGGGATTATAAACAGCAGGTTGCTATTCTGAGTAAACCAGGTTATGAGCTGGATATTTGCATTTTGGAGAATGCACTTTCCGGTTTTATTAGTTATTGGAAATCGGATGAGTTTATATTTATAGAGCATCTGGCCATCGCTCCCGATTTCCGCACGAAAGGGTTTGGTAGCGCTCTTCTGAAGCCATTCTGTGAAAGCCAGACAGTTCCTGTTATTCTTGAGATAGAACCGCCCCTGGACCAAATAACCATCAGAAGACTCCGGTTCTATGAGTCATTAGGTTTTGTCACTAATTCCCATATACATTTTCAACCCCCATTTCATGTTGGAGACGATTCACTTTCACTGAATATCCTGAGCTATCCTGATTCAATTAATAGTGATTTCTACAACCGGTTTTTGCAATTTCAGAAGATTTGTATGAGCTTATTGTAAACCTTCAGGTATTGGATAAGGTTATTGTATTTTTGCCTGTGATTTATATGGAATTTGTTCCGTCGCAGAGAAGCACTTTGGAGTGGTGAAACCCGAATATCAAAACAGATCACATTGGAAGAAGATTCAATAAGAAAAAGAGGCTTTATCAAAAGTAAAATATTTAACCGCTGAGAGCCTCAAAGGAAAACCGCGGAGAACCACAAAGTATTAATATACTGCAGAATATCTCTACGTTCGTCAAATGACGGATTGCGCCTTCTTTGCGTTTCTCCGCGGTAAAAAGACTTTTGATGCAGCCTCGGAATATTATTCTACCTTTAACACTTCATCAAAGAAGATATTTCGGTACGCTGTACCTTGGTGGAATACATTCTATCCCCGTTCTACAAATATTAACAGTGCGCTGCACCCTTAAATATCTAAAGTCAGATATTTAAAATTATTATCTGACGGAATATTTTGTGTCAGGAAATCCCGTCAGGGATCCGCCAGCCGACAGATAGGTAGAAAATAACCTGCCTATGTAAATTTTCGTCCCAGCGTGAACGAAATAGCATATTGATTAAGAACAATATTGAATAAACAAGACCCGGAAATTAACTTTAATAATTCCGGGTCTTGTTTACTTTATTTTTAGATTAACCGATAGCTGGAGCCAAAATATAGGGGTATACCTCCCCATACAAATCAAAATCGTTTGCTGAAGTTATTTTTGCCATATAATAATTGCCAATTGTCAGCTTTGTCGTAGAAGCTATCAATACTTCACCATCTACTTCCGGAGAATCGTATTCTGTCCGTCCGATAAAATAATCACCTTCCAGACGATCAATAACCACTTTAATCGTTTGACCAATTTTTGCAGCGCTAACCTCAGCTGCAATCTGCTGCTGGATCGCCATCAGCTCATCAGCCCTGGCCTGTTTTACTTCGGCAGGCACATCATCTTCGTAAAGTTGTCCGGCAATGGTACCATCTTCGTGTGAATAGGTAAATACGCCAAGCCGTTCAAAACGCATCTCCCTGACAAACTCCTTAAGTTCCTCAAAGTCGGCCTCCGTTTCGCCCGGATGACCAACAAGCATAGTGGTACGAAGGTGTATTCCGGGAACTTCATCCCTGAACCGTTTAATGAGTTTTATGGTCCCCTCCTTCGTAATATTACGGCGCATCATCGTAAGCATATTGTCGCTGCAGTGTTGTAGTGCGATATCGAGGTAACGGGCAATATTTGGCTTCTGATCCATCACCGGAAGGATATCGTACTGAAAGTTTACCGGATAGGCGTAATGAAGCTTTATCCATTCAATCCCATCGATAGCTGACAACGCCTCAAGAAGTTCTGCCAGCTTGGGCTCTTTGTAAAGATCGAGCCCATAATCCGACAGATCCTGAGCGATGACCAGTAATTCTTTAACCCCTTTTGCGGCCAGTCCCTTTGCCTCGGTGACAAGATTTTCAATCGATACCGACTTATGCTTGCCTGTCATTTTAGGAATTGCACAATAAGAACAGGTTCTGTTACACCCTTCGGAAATCTTCAGGTAGGCATAATGAGAAGGGGTGGTAAGATAACGTTGACGCGAAAGTGACATCTTATAGTCGGCATTGAGATCCTCAACCATTTTCTTAATCTGAAATTTGCCGTAAATACCATCCACTTCAGGAATTTCAGCCTTTAAATCATCTTTGTAACGTTCTGATAAACATCCAAATACATAGATCTTATCAATCAGTCCCCGCTTTTTTGCATCGGCATAACCCAGTATCGTATTGACCGACTCTTCCTTGGCATCCCCAATAAACCCACAGGTATTGATCGCAACAATACGGGCCTTTGAATCCTCGGAGTTATGTGACACTGCATATCCGTTTGCAGCCATTTGGGACAAAAAAAGCTCGGAGTCAACGAGATTTTTTGAACATCCCAGGGAAATAACATTTATCTTTTTTTTCATTAGCTATTCAATTAAAACAAATCAATAAAAAAACAAAAGGATGCACGTTGGCATCCTGTAATTTGACATGGTGCATATCGAATCATTTAAACAACGAATCGACAAATTCGGTACGATGAAAGATCTGTAAGTCTTCGAGTCCTTCACCTACTCCAATATATTTAACCGGAATTTTAAACTGATCGGAGATGCCGATTACCACTCCCCCTTTGGCTGTTCCATCGAGTTTGGTTAAGGCCATTGCGGTGACCTCAGTTGCGAGGGTAAATTGTTTTGCCTGTTCAAAGGCATTCTGACCTGTCGAACCGTCAAGAACCAGCAATACTTCATCGGGAGCCGAGAGGTAAACCTTTTGCATCACTTTCTTGATTTTTGAAAGTTCATTCATCAGGTTAATTTTATTGTGAAGGCGACCAGCGGTGTCAATAATAACCACATCGGCACCCATTGCCTTTGCAGACTGAAGGGTATCGAAAGCCACAGAGGCCGGATCTGATCCCATGCTTTGACGTACCAGGTGCACCCCGACCCTATCGGCCCAAATTTGGAGCTGCTCAATAGCCGCAGCACGAAACGTATCGGCTGCGCCAAGCACAACCTTTTTCCCTGCCCCCTTAAACTGATAAGCGAGTTTTCCGATTGTGGTCGTCTTACCAACACCATTTACCCCTACAACCATAATCACGTAGGGCTGACCGCTCTTTGGAAGGTCAAAATCGGACACATCAGGCGTGTTGTTTTCCTCCAAAAGGGCAACAATCTCCTCCTTCAGAATACGGTTCAACTCCGAGGTATTCATATATTTATCAATAGCTACCCTTTTTTCGATCCGCTCAATAATCTTCAGGGTGGTCTTTACACCAACATCCGACGAGATCAGAATCTCCTCCAGATTATCAAGCACTTCATCATCGACAACAGTCTTGCCAATAATGGCCCTGGAGAGTTTTTGAAAAACACCCTCCTTCGTCTTCTCAAGACCCTTGTCCAGACTCTCCTTTTTTGATTTGGTAAAACTGAAAATTCCCATAACTTATTGAATTACACGAAAATGAATAAATTCATTTTGGGTATCTTATGATTACAAAGGTTGACCATAAAAAAAGAGCTTCCATCCTTAACGACGAAAGCTCTTCTTCTACATAGGCTGTAGATTATTTACTTTTAAAATAATCAGTTACTGCTTCGTTAGGGATAATTTCCTCTACGAACTTGTAGGATCCGGTTTTTTCAGATTTAACCATTCTGATAACTTTGGAATAAGTTTTACCAGCCCCTTTCTGAAGGGATGCGACTACTTTCTTTACTGCCATAACTCAAATTATTTAATTTCCCGGTGAACGGTAATACGTTTAAGAATTGGATTGAATTTTTTCAGTTCCAGGCGTTCCGGTGTATTCTTCCGGTTCTTTTTGGTCACATAGCGGGAAGTTCCGGGTTGCCCGCTAGCCTTGTGTTCTGTACACTCCAAAATGACCTGTACTCTGTTACCCTTTTTTGCCATTGCTCAGTAACTTATAAATTGTTTTCTAAATAACCTTTGGCTTTAGCTGTTTTTAACGTAGCTGCCAAACCGTTCTTGTTAATTGTTCTCAACCCCGCGGCTGTAACATTCAGTTTTATCCATCGATCCTCCTCGGGAAGATAAAACCGTTTGGTGAAAATATTCACCATAAATTTTCTATTGGTTCTCCGTTTTGAATGGGAAACATTGTTCCCAAACATTACTTTCTTACCTGTTATCTGACAAACTCTAGACATTTTGAGTAATTTTAAACTTGCTTCCTACATTTTTCAAACAGTTCGCAAAGTAAAGTCTTTTTGTTTAAATAATCAAACTCTTCACCGCTTTTTTATCGTAGTTTCTTCAATTGTTGATAAAACCCGAAATATAACTGATAATCTGACAGATAAAAAGCAATTATAAGGTTTATAACTAATTAATCCGGAATATATCCTTCATAAAGCATGCTAAACATAATGCAAATCACAAATTAACCACCCTTTTTCAGATCAAAAAAACCAGAAAATAATTTTTATCCTCCAAAATGAAGCTTTAAATAAGGCTATTTATTTTAAATTTTGGAAGAATACTTATTAGATTAAGGATTTATACAACCTCATAAATGGTAATTTAATAAACTTCTTTCCCTATTCTTTGATTATAAATAGCGATACGCAGTGAAAAGATTCAACTCTTTCATTAATTTTGATCAATCAATAAAGCGCTAATTTTGAAAGATTATCCTATCAAATACTACCCGACTTTCTGGCAGGCGGCCAATCTGATCGTGATTTACATCTTTATTCAGACTGTGGTTGACCTCCCCCTTGCAATCTACGATTATAACCATGGTACCGACTGGCTTTATCAACCCTGGTTAAAAGTCCCGGTATTTCTGGGGTCTACCCTCTTCATTCTCTCTTTGGGATACTATTTCTCAGGACTACCTTTCAATCAGGTCTATTCATTTAAGCGATTCAACGGGATGATATTGCCTGCAATGATTATCACCTTTGCCGGATTGCAATATTTCCTGAACGAAATCAACATCCATTTTGAAAAAATTCTCCCACCTCCCGGGTGGTTTATGGAGTTGTTTGCCCGTCTTTTTGATTCAGATCTTGGTGTATGGGGGGGCATTCTTCGGATCGTAATTATTGCCCCCATTGTTGAAGAGCTAATTTTCAGAGGAGCTATAATGTCTGGCTTCTCGAGAAATTATCATCCGGCATTTGCGATCTTTTTTTCGGCGCTGCTCTTTGCCCTTTTCCACCTCAATCCATGGCAGTTTGCAGCGACTTTTGCACTCGGACTTATTCTGGGCTATATCCGGATCCGGACTGGTTCTGTGCTTGCCTGTATAGCGGGACATGCCACTCACAACGGACTGGTCTTCCTCTCCGTTTACTATTACGCTGATCTGAATGATGTGGCAGTGATGAAGCCTGGTGTGGCAGGCAACTATCTGATTCACGCGATAATATTTTTATTTGGAATCGGACTGATTTGGTTTTTTAGCAGACCCAAACAAGTTATAAGATCCCAGGCGAAGGAGGCATAATTCCCGTGAATTGAATTTATCTCACCTTTACCGAGTATTTTGACATTAAGGAGAGCTTGCTTAGATCAACGATGGGGGCTATTCCCTGTGGAAATCCGGCAAAATCATTAATACCTGAAAACCATTGGGTAATGTTGATTTAATGCAATCTATTGCCTTTTGTAAACACGCACCCAGTCGATAAAGGTGGAACAAGGAAATACACCGTCCGGTGTGATTGCACCACCATAGGTCTGGTTATCGTTTCCACCTACCCCTGTAGTAAAGAGGATATAAAACGCGTGTTCAAAAGGTGACCACTCGGCAAAATGGTTTGAATATTCAGATTTAAGCACCAGTTTTCCATCAATTGTCGCCGGGGCAGCCTGATCCTGTCCATCAGCAATACCATTGTCAAAGGCAGCACCGTCATTAAAATAGTGGATGTGGTAAACCTGGTTGTCAATACTGAACTCCATCCGTTCCTGATACCAGTCGATGCGGTAAATATGAAATCGGCCACTTCCTGCCGTTGAATCACCTGCAGCGACAGGCCACCCTCCATACGCGGGATTAAAGCTGGGGAGCTGTTTGCCCGAGTATCCATAATACCCCCCCTGATGCCCATGGTTCCAACTTTGGTAAAGGTTGTTCTCCCACGACCAGGCATAATGTACACTTCCCAGATTATACCGTGGAATTGCACCAACATATTCCATAATGTCAATCTCGCCACCTTGTGGCCACATGATAGAAGCCACATTGTCAGGTTTCTCTGCAGGCATCATCCAGAATGCAAAGCCCTGTCCCTTATAGCGAACATCCCTTGGCCAAATCCGCGCTTCAATACGGTATCCCGGGCCCCACGAACCTGATAAATCTGATTTTAACCTTCCACTGGTATAGTTCCGGTCAACATAGGTTTCCCGTTGGGTAGTCACTGCAAGTGATCCGCCGCCAGCATTTGTAATCCCATTGACAATTCTGATATTTTCAGACCGATCAGTGGCCCGATCCAATTGACCTGTCCCAAAATCACCGTTAATACCTGTTCCAGTTTCGATATTCCATTTCGTAAAATCAACAGCTGTTCCGTTAAATTCATCGTTCCAAACCATCACATAACCCGGATAAACGATTGGTTCAGGGATTATTGCCGGGGGTACGACTGGAGGGACAACCTTCGTATCAATAACTGCCTGCTTAGCACACGAAAACAGAAAAAGTGTAAGGAATACCGAATAAACACCAATCAGTGCAACAAGAATTAAACGGGGTCTTCCTGAGATGAACAACATGCGTTAATTAGATTTGAATATTTGATTACTTAACAATGCTCAAATCTAAACTAAATTCTACTCAAACTATAAAACTTTTGACAGCTTTACAGGTGTATATTACGATGCACCTTTCTTCCCAATGACTAAACAAACCACAATACCGGTTAGTGTCATCATTATTATATAAACAAGCATATCTATAAGCATTATGCTGAAGCCTTTATACAAAGTTGTCATCGAATAATTACCCAGATCAATGGAAACGGAGATCAATAGTCCAATAATGGCTGCAACTTTTGCACTTTGCAAAATACCAGTGATCCTTGACCAGCTAAAAACAAGCGCTAACAACAGGCCCAGCGCTATGTTAGCCAGCAACATCGCCCACATCACCATCTCCTGCATCGGTTTTGCTGCACACTGATTCAAATTGGCTGTCATATAACCATTCAGTAAAATACCATAGACCAACCATCCCAAAAAGAAAAAGGTTACCCCTCCGGCTAATCCTCCCAATAAAATTTTGTTTGTTTTCATTTTTTAAGGTTTAATGATTTCTAATAAAAGGTTTTTCGATTTACAAAAAACGTTAGAATGGCCTGAATGTTCCACGAAAAAACATGTTATTCAGCATATTTATAAGACGTTGGAAATTATATGATCAGAAAATCAAAGATAACTAAGCCACCATTTACTCTTATGGGTGGTTTTATATTGATCAAATCGTTTACATAAGGGATATAGTAATGCAACAATTCCAATCCAGACAAGGTAAACAACCCAGAGGTCCCATCCATACCCCTTAAATCCCGGCAATTCTCCTATCCAGCCTGGCAAAATCAACTTCTGCCAGCCAAATCCTGAGAACTGCGCAAAACCCATTGCAAGAATGTGGATCAGGTAGAGATGTAGCACATAATAAAAAAATGGAACCCTTCCAAAAACCGAAAAGAAGTTAACAATCCTCCCTTTAAGCTTTTCTGAATTTGCCAGAAAAAGGAAAACACCACCTAGAGTCATCAACAAATACATGAGCGATGGCGGATATTTCGCCGGATTCATAAACGATATTAAGGATTGACTGATCGTTTCATAATGATTCCAGGCTATAGGGTTCCCATACCAGTTCAACCAACGGAGCAGAATGAAGATTGAAATTGCAGCAATCCCAATTAGATTTAACAGCCTCTTCCGCTTTAAGGGTTCAAATGAGGGATCATAAAGTGAACCAAAATAATAACCCAACGCCATAACTGCAATCCAGGGAATCAGCGGATAACCGGTATAAAGTTGCGTGGTATCTGATAATTTAAATATTGAAAACTGATGAAGTACTGACCATAACAGGTTACCTTCGAAATGTATATTATCCAGCAGGTTATGCCCTACAATAAGTGTAAGGCAAAATAGAAGGATCAGTTTTCGGGGAAGGTGAATCAAACCCGCAAGAACGATCATACTTATACCCAATGACCAGATAACAAACAGGTTAAATGTATGGAACCGAGGATCAAAATACCACGCAAAATTAACAATGGTTAATTCGATAAAAACAAGCCAAAGCCCGCGTTTTATAAGAAAACGCGATAACTCAGACTTCGTTTTTCGCCGACTGACCATAAAAACAGAGATTCCTGCGAGAAAACTAAATGCAGGCGCACAAAAATGGGTTATCCATCGTGTAAAAAAGATAACAAGGGTTGTTTGAGAAGGGTCTGTAGGATCAAAAAGGAATGCCGAAGCATGAAAATAATCGCGTGTATGGTCGAGCGCCATAATCACCATAACCAATCCCTTAAGCAGGTCAATTGATTCAATCCGTGTTCTGGTTAGTGCGGTCATCTTAAATTATATTTCGTAATCCATTGTAATTTATAATAATTCCAAATAACATGGGGAGTTCATATAATTAAGGGATAACAAGGAGATTTGTTCAAATTCAAAATGAAGAAATTTTTGCCTTCGAACAGATTTCCGTACACCTGTTATCTGAAAGGCTGCACCTGTTGTCAAAAATGGCACACCCCACAAAGCTAATGACTGCCTGTAGCAAGATTTAACTATTTGAAGATATGACAAATAACATATTTTAGCAAGGTCCATATCAGAACTAATTTTCAATTATTTTCTTTAAATTTGAACTGTGAAATTACCAACTTAGACAGTGCGGGGTCAGCACTATAAAATCTGACAAAAACCACATGAGAAAAATTACCTTCCTTGTTAGTCTTTTCGCCTTAATCGCGATGGGGAGTTGCAAAAAAGAAAGTTCCTCCTCCACCTCCAAAATTGAGAAGAAAGCCCTTGTTATTGAAATTTTTAAAGCAGCAATGTTTGGTACCAATGAGGCCTCAATGGCAAATCCAAATGGTTTACTTAAGGCGGCTGAACCAATCAATGTACCAATCGACATGACCGTTCCCGGTTCCGAAGGGGGAAGTATAAGGGTAACAGGGAATATGACCGGTTCAATGAATATTGACTCACAAACGGGTGATCTGATCAGTGCGACAATCGGTTTTACCTTAACAGAAACAATTACCGACTATGGATTTATTTATAAGTCGCTTAAATATTTCATACACGGTGCACCGAATATTAAAATAGCCGGAACATTCAAAATGGCCACAGGATCTGCAGGAGTCGTATTCACAAGTGATTCAAACATGAAAATGGCAGGTGGCGTTCGTGTTACCGGTGCAGATCTCGACGAAACGATGAACTGCGATGTTACAGTCAAAATAAGTCCCGACGGACAAGGAGGAACAATAACCGGAACCATGGGGGGCGAGTCGATCAATGCAACAATTTAAGAGGGCGGCTGATCGACCACTAATCTGAAGATTCCACACCTATAAAAAACAGGTTCAATTCTCCGAAGTGAGATGAACCTGTTTTTTTCATTAAAACAAGTTGATAATCCCTTTAAGGAAATGCCCGATTGCATATCCAATATCATAAAATGAAATTTCGTAGCCGGTCAATTCCAGTACGACCATTGTAAACAGGAAGAGTGAAACAAAAATGAAAAATCCAAGGATAACATTGATTATTTTCTTTTCCATAGCTACACGATTTATTTGTTATTAAAAAAATCCGATTCCCCTTTCCCAACATTATTTAAGGCAGGCTTGCAGTAGTTAATTTCAAATTTGCCAGACACTACAACATATTTTCGTTTAAGAATTTCATACCTGCAGTTAATCATTTCAAACTTTCTGTTTGTTGGTTCAAACCTGAAGTTGACTATTCCGTACTTTTTATCGGTTGGTTCAAACCTGCAATTGAAAAATTCACAAATGTACCAGCCTTTATCAAACCTGAAGTTCCCGATATTAAAACTGCAGAACAGCAATTCAGGACGACAGATTTAATAACGGGATCAGCAGGAAGTACTATTCATTTAATTTTTTAAGGTTTTGAATGCAAGCCCTGAGACCTGCCGGTATTGAGAACTGACTGCTCCAAAGAGTGATTTGATGTAGGCTTTGGCATCCATTGCTGTATCAACAAGACCAGTTTTTTCGTTATAAAGAATATTATTGCGCATTAAACGGGCATTGCTGAGCGGGGGAATGGCGTTTACAACGGCTTCATTTTTCCCCTTAAGATTTGCGTAAAGCATTAAGAGTGCATCAATCTTTAATTCAGGTTCGTTGGGTGTATATGTTGGGAGGGTATTCAATAATTTGATCAGCTTATCAAAACTTTCCAGACGGCCGTCGAAACTCATTTGGGAGGCTGAGATTTCGACCACCTGAATACCTTTGGCTTCAAGCGCTTTTTTCTGATCCGGAGTTTTTTTAGGGGTTGCGCGGCGCCCCTGAATTTTGCGGATTAGCGTTTTTGCATTTTCAACAACCTGTGAGGAGGTGTCGGTGGCTTTAATGGCATTTAAAAGACGGGTAGCTAAAATGCCGAGCGGTTTAAAAGAGAGTTCACGATCAGCAACTGCGTTGCCGTAGATTGGGAAAGCCAGGGCAACCTCAATAATAGCATTTTTTGCATTTTTTGAGAGGTCGACCAGCGATTCTGTCTTTAGGGAGTTTTTTGAAGGGTTATAGGCGGGACCGTAACCCAGGGTGAAGGATACTAGCTGATCCATGTTGGCCACATTCTTTGAATGGCCTGTTTCCGAAGTACTTGCCATAATTTTAATTTTTCGTAATTAATAAATCCTTTGATGGGCGCTGTGTTACAAAACATCAATTTATTAAATATACGGAAAATTTAAATAACTAGTTTACCTATAATCTATCGTTTTTGGACCCCATTTTTCAGGACGGGAATTCAATTATTTTGTTGTAAAAACAATCCGTTTCCCATTTGGAAACATTATTTTCGATATAACTGACAATGCGGTTCATTTCGGATCTGTCGCGAACAATATGATCATGAAACCGGGATTGCCAATCAAAATCGATTTTGTTTTCATGGGCATATTTTGTGATGGCCGATTTAATT
>CAIXCY010000121.1 GCA_903918045.1 uncultured Bacteroidia bacterium | reverse complement strand
GGCGATCTGGGAAAAATTGATTCCATATCCAGCCGGGTGGTTAGCAGTGTAAACTGCCACTCAATTATTTCGTTCGATGCAGATATTCTCGGGAAAGAGGAGGTAAAAGGGGGATCAGTTTTAACTTTTGCTAATCGGGATTCAGTAAACAATTCTCTGATACTGAAAATCGGGGTCTCTCCTGTTGATTTTGAGAGCACACTCAACAACCTTCATTTTGAAGCTGATACCTGGGATTTTGATCAGTATAAACGGCAAAATCAGCTAAAATGGAAAAAAGCGTTATCTGTTATCTCGGTTGAAGATTCTTCAAAGACCAATAAAACGATCTTTTATACGGCACTTTACCATTCATTGCTTATGCCCTGGGTTATTTCAGATGTACAGGGGAAATACCAGGGCGATGATAACTTAATTCACACAACCAAAGGGAAGAATCAGTATGGGGGATTCTCCGCTTGGGATACTTTTCGCTCCCTTCATCCGTTGCTTTCTCTTATTTCCCCCGACAGGCAGCAGGATATGATTTTGTCGATGCTTGATCGTTTTGAACAAAGCGGAAGGCTACCCACTGATCCGATGACAGCCAACCATATAATTCCAATTATTGTGGATTCTTACCTGAAAGGAATTCACGGTTTTGACAAAACCTTAGCTTTCAAAGCGATGAAAAATTGCCTGGCTACAGCATCGGGTTTGGTCGATTTTTCGGCCTACCGGCAACTTGGATATGTTCCCTCGTCGTGTTCGGAATCGGTTACCAAGACCGTTGAATTTGCATATGACGACTGGGCACTAGCTCAGTTTGCAGGAAAAGTAATGGGTGATCAGAATGAGTCGGTCAAATTGCAAAACCGGAGCTTTAATTACCGAAATCTCTTCAATCCGGAGATTATGGCGCTGCTTCCACGTCTGGGAAATAATTTTGACTTATCACCTGGAAATTTGGGCTATAAAGAGGGAGATCACTGGAGTTATTCCATGTTTGTACCACAAAATCCTCTTGACCTGATTAACCTGTTCGGGGGAGAAGCCGAATTTGCAGCCCACCTGGATAGTGCCCTTACAAATCAGTTTATACTCTTTGATAATGAACCTGTTGAGCATATTCCATACCTGTTCAATTATGCAAGTCGCCCTGACCTCACACAGCGATGGACACGGAATATCATGAAAACCCATTACAAAAATTCACCATGGGGGTTACCTGGAAATGATGATCATGGCGCGATGTCAAGCTGGTTTGTATTCAGCGCCATGGGGTTTTTCCCGACCTGCCCGGGAAAGCCTGTTTACGATTTAGGCTCTCCGCTCTTTAAAAAGGTGACTATCCAACTACAGAATGGGAAGAAATGGGCCATAAATGCCAATAACAACTCTGCTGATCACCCTGTTGTCAGGACCACTTCGCTAAATGGTCAGGCGTATTACAGGTCATGGATAAATCATACCACCATTTTGGAGGGTGGCGAAATCACCCTTGAGATGGATAAGGCCCCCGACACGGGTAAATATCCGGCAGATTGTTTTAAAGATCCTTCCGAAACTACAAAATCATCCGATTTTCAGCTCATCAGTTATGTCACCCGTCAAAAGCAAGTTGTTCCCAATCAATTATTTTTCATCCATTATACACTACAAAATAAAGGAAGTAAAGGGACAAAAGTTGTTAAATTATTTGTTGACGGCAAGGAGTACGGCAGGAAGAATATTTTGGTAGGTGATAACTCAGCAATAACAGATTCTATCGGTTGCCGACTTTTTAAGATCGGAAAACGGATGGTTCGGATTGATAAGAATACCGATAACCCGATCGAAGTTATATCACCAAAAAAGATGGTCTTGAATCCAATACAGGTTCTCGGGTTGAATTGTCCTAAAATCTTCAAAATAAATGTTCCCCTTGCTTATCAAACTATTTTACAAAATATAAGTGGGACTATGGCGCAAGGCACTATCCCGGTATTTGTAGACGATTCATTGAATCACGAAGAGGTTGTGATCCTGGAGCCCGGTGAGATTAAAAAAATTGAAGCAAAACTAACTTTTCGAACCAGAGGGCTTCATAAACTGCAGGTTGGTCCCAAATCCAGCCGGATCAAAATATATGGAGAGAATTATGAGGCAACAGTTATTGATATAAATGTAAATGCCGGATTAAAAAGCGATACGATAGCGGATCAGTCAGGATTGAAGAATCATTATCTGGTTCATCAAAGGACAGACGATAACAACAATTCACATCAGTTTTCCCTCACGGACCCTTTAAATTATGCAGAATTTACCCCGGATGGAAGTCTTGATAATCTGGATGAAAAAATAACGGTCATGGCCTGGGTGAAGCCAACATCAGCAAACAATAAACTGTCTGATATTATTACAAAAGGGGATTTTATTGCCCTTCAGACTTCAGAAAATAAATCGCTCTCGTGGTTTGCAGGGGGTTGGGGCCGGGGTAGTTGCAGTGCCGACCTTCCTGAGAACTGGATTGATAACTGGCATCATATTGCAGGAGTGGCAGACGGAAAATTTCTGAAATTATATATTGACGGAACAGAATCGGGCAGTATTACGATGGATCAGAGCGCGAAGCTCTCGTGCCACGCCAGATGGATGATTGGCCGGAATGAAGAATTTCCGGATCAGCGCTTTTTTAATGGGTTTGTCAATCATTTTAGGATCTTTGTTGAACCATTAACCGGGACCGAAATTAAATCAGAGATGTTAAGAGATCGTCAGTTGCCGGAATAATACTTAATACTAAAAAAAATCTTTTAAAAAATGAAAAAAACATTCATCTCCCTTGTATTTATACTAGGCATCGTTGGTTTCTCCAAGGCTCAGTACACAACCCTTAATGCCCACTCGCACAACGATTATGCACAAAAAATTCCGTTTTATACGGCCTACAACGCCCATTTTGGTTCAATTGAAGCAGATATATGGGCTGTAAAAGGTGTTTTATACGTGGCACACGACAGCTCCGACATTACCCCTTCCAGAACTTTAGAATCACTTTATCTTAAACCCATCGTAACCCTTTTTAAAAATAATGGTGGCAAAGCCTGGATTGATAACCCAGCCTCATTTCAACTTTTAATTGATGTAAAAACAACTACTGAGCCCGCACTATCCTTGCTGGTTGAATTATTAAAAAAATACCCCGAAGTTTTTAATTCAAATAAGAATGGTATCCCGGTTGTGATCACAGGAAACAGACCTGAACCAGCAGATTTTGCAAAATATCCGGCGAACATCACTTTTGATGGTCATCTTAACCTCAAATATGATAAATTGCAACTAAAAAGAGTTGCCCTCTTTAGCGAAGACCTTGAAGTTTTTACCCATTGGAAAGGTAAGGCTGCCATACCCGAAAAGGATGAGAAAAAACTTTTTCAGGTTATCGATTCTGTTCATGGGCTGAACAAAAAAATAAGGTTCTGGGATGCCCCTGACACCGCGTTTGCCTGGAGAACCCTGATGCGATTAAAAATAGACCTCCTTAATACCGACCATATTCAGGATCTTGCAACATATTTAGAAAACTTTAAAAATTGATATCCGATGACTTCAAGACGTGATTTTTTCCTTAAGGGTGCCCTGATTGCCGGGGCAACCGCCTTTCCCGGTGTGAAAGTGCTTGCCGAAGATGATGATCCGGTTCAGACTATCGCCACAACGACAGGCAAATTACCCTATAAAAATACCTACATCAAAAATGTATTTGTCACAGAAAATGAATTCCGTAATGCCAAACCCAATATCATTGCCTCACCGGGATTCCAGAAGGCCAAAGAGATCTTACCCGTCCCCTACTGGAAAGGAAATGAAACAGCCATTGATATGTACTGGAAAACCTGGGAGATTGCATTCCGGAATATTAAGGATCCGGCACCTGCATCAGGATTTATTACCTCCTACATCGATACCGCCTACAACGGAAATATCTTTATGTGGGACTCCAATTTTATTACCTTGTTTGCCCGTTACGGTTCACGCGCTTATCCATTCCAGAAAACCCTTGATAATTTCTATGCCAAGCAGCATCCCGACGGTTTTATATGCCGGGAGATTTGGGGAAATACGGGTGAAGATTGTTTTAGCCGCTACGACCCCACGAGTACAGGGCCAAATCTTATTCCCTGGAGCGAAATGGTCTTCTTTGAGCACTTCGGTGAATGGGACCGGATCAATAAGATATTTCCGGTACTTGTGGCCTATTACCAATGGCTTAAACTGAACCGTACCTGGCAGGATGGTTCCTACTGGTCAAGTGGCTGGGGAACCGGAATGGATAACCTTCCAAGGGTTCCAAAAAACTACAATCCTATTTTTTCACATGGCCATATGACGTGGCTCGACACCTGTTTGCAACAACTCTTCGTTGCCAAATTACTAGTTGAATTCGGATTTTATGTGGAGCGGTGGCAGGAGATCGAAGAGATAGAAGATGAAACAAAATCACTTAAGAAATTAATTAAGGAAAAACTGTGGAATCCCAAGACCTCCTTTTTCTATGATAAATATGCCGATGGAAGCCAGGGATCCTTAATGAGTATCGCAGCTTACTGGGCACTATGGACCGATATCCTGAACAAGGATGAATTAAAGGCTTTTGTGGCACACCTGTTCGATCCGGCAACGTTCTATCGCAAACACCCGGTTCCATCCATGCCTGCGAATCACGAAAAATACCAGGCCGACGGCAGATATTGGGAAGGGGGAGTCTGGGCCCCAACAAACTACATGATTATCAAGGGGCTGCAACGGAACGGACTTCACAAGGAGGCCTTTGACCTGGCTCAAAAACACCACCATCAGGTTGCAGAGGTTTTTAAAAAAACCAATACTTTCTTCGAATATTATGCCCCTGAATCCTCGGAACCCGGACTTCTTGCCCGTCCTGACTTTATTGGCTGGACAGGTCTTGTACCTGTTTCAATACTCTTTGAATCGATCTTTGGAATCAACCCAAACTTCCTGAAAAAAACCATTGACTGGCATGTCAATCTTACTGATGAGCATGGTATCGACAGGTATCCGATTGGACCTGAAGGGATGCTTTCGCTGAAATGCGCCGCCAGAAGTTCCGTAAAACAAAGGCCTTCAATTGAGATCACTTCTAATCTTGAACTAAAACTTTCACTTAGCTGGGATGGGGGGTCTGAGTCCGTTCAGATTAAGCAGGGGATTAATAAAATTTAAAGGGTAAAATGCAAAATGATAATTTTAAAATTAGACTTGAAGATGGGGGACCTCAGCGAGGTCCCATGTTTATAGAAAAGATAGTAAGATAATAAATATACGACTCCGGAGTCGTATGTCTTCCCTATTGAATTGTCGCTATAAACATTTGAAACCTCCGGTTTCACAAACTATATATTATTTTTTGCAAAAAGCCGACTCCTGATTGCCAACAGTATTTAAGACTCATTTTACAATATTATACTTTTTAAATCATGAAACGCAGAACATTTATCAATAATTCAGTCCTTACGGCAGGCACCCTGGCGACGGCTCCTCAACTCCTCTCGGCATCGGCACCAGAAAAAAAATCAATGAGACCTGAGGTTTCAAAACGGTTATTTAAAAGTGAGGCCGTCGAGCAGGAGATCATCAAAATAAAAAAGGATATTGCAGATCCGGAAGTGGCCTGGTTATTCGAAAATTGTTATCCCAATACACTTGATACCACGGTTCATTTTTCCGAACTGCAGGGAGAACCCGATTCGTTTATCATTACAGGAGATATCAATGCCATGTGGCTTCGCGACTCCACTGCTCAGGTGTGGCCGTACCTTCATCTTGTAAACCAGGATCCCCAACTGAAAAAGCTCTTTCAGGGGGTCATTAACAGGCAGGCAAAATGCATTTTAATAGATCCTTACGCAAATGCATTCAACTTCGGGCCAACGGGAAGCGAATGGAAAACCGATCTAACCGACATGAAACCCGAGTTGCACGAACGCAAATGGGAGATCGATTCGCTCTGTTATCCGGTCCGGTTAAGTTACCATTACTGGAAAAAAACAGGGGATATTACGCCATTCAACCCCAACTGGCTTAAGGCAGCCAAAAAAATCGTAAAAACCTTCGAAGAGCAGCAACGCAAGATAGGAAAGGGTCCTTACCATTTTATGCGCTTAACGGAGAAGCAGACTGACACTGTTTGCGGCGCCGGATATGGTAACCCGGTTAAACCGAATGGATTGATATGCTCGACCTTCCGTCCTTCGGATGATGCCACCACCTTTTTATACCTGATTCCTTCCAATTATTTTGCGTTGGTCTCCCTGCGCCAGATGGCAGAACTTGTAACAGCCGTTTATAAGGATAATGCATTTGCAACCCAATGCACCGCCCTTGCCGATACTGTTGAAAAAGCGCTGAATAAATATGCAGTTGCAAATCATCTGAATTACGGAAAAATCCTGGCTTTCGAAGTCGATGGATTTGGGAACGCTCTTTATATGGACGATGCCAATGTTCCAAGCCTTTTGGGAATGCCCTATCTTGGAAGTATAAAACCGGAGAGTGAACTCTATTTAGACACGCGGAAATTCGTTTTAAGTAAAGATAATCCTTGGTTCTTTGAGGGGAAGATTGCCTCGGGTATCGGGGGCCCACATGTTGGGGCTGAAATGATCTGGCCGATGAGCATCATCATGAGGGCGATGACCTCAACAAGCGATCAGGAGATCATACAATGTCTCAAATGGCTCAAAAACACGCATGCCGGAACCGGATTTATGCATGAAACCTTCCATCAGGATGATGCCCAGAACTTTACACGCAAATGGTTTGCCTGGGCCAACACCCTTTTTGGCGAGTTGATTTCAAAAATCCACCTGGAAAGAAAACATATTCTCAACCAAATGTTCTAAGCATTTCGCTTTGTTTTTTCAAACCCGGTGGGTTTGCATGTATATAGAAATTTGATTAATGAAAGAAACATATGACTCCGGCCGGAGTCATACATAATATTTCTGAATTCTTTTCTATAAACATGCGACCTCGCTGAGGTCATTGAAAATCTGCGTAATGCCTTTAATGGGTTATCTGTTTTGAGATTCGAGTTTTAGTACTCCCGATCACTCTACGCCACAATATTTCGGTGCAAAAATCCTAAAATCATTTTTACAACAATTCCAATATTACTTAAAAAATCAAAATTTGAAGATCAATAATATAAATAGAATTCTAATTCTATTTACCATGGCAATAGGCTTAAATGCGTTTCAAAACCTTGCTGCTCAAACCTCCGGAAAATTTAAGTTCAGGAAGGATCATACGTTCAAAATCGCACAGTTTACGGATATACACTGGAACAACAATTCACCGAAATGTGCTCAGACCGCAGAGATAATCCGGCATGTGTTAGCCACTGAGAAGCCTGATCTTGCAATTCTTACCGGAGATATCGTGACCGATCTGCCGGAAAAGGAAGGCTGGATTGCAGTCACAAAAATATTTATGGATGCCAAAATCCCTTTTGCCGTAACGCTGGGAAATCATGACAGTGAACGGGAAATCAAACGGGATTATATTTTTGAATTGCTCAAAACTCTCCCCGGTTTTGTAGGGGAAAAAGGGGCCGGATTATTCGGATGCGGAAATTATACAATTCCTGTCAAAGGTTCGGACACCGAATCTGTGGCAGCGGTCCTCTACTGTCTTGATTCGAATGATTATCCAAAAGATAAAAGAATAGGATCTTACGACTGGATTAAGTTCGACCAGATTGAATGGTATCGTAAAACCAGTGACAGGTTTACGGCATTAAATAAAAAGATGGTAGTTCCATCGCTGATGTTCTTTCATATTCCACTGATCGAGTTCAATAATGTCATTGGCAAGCCGACCACCGTTGGAATAAAAAACGAGGCAGTTGCCTCCTCTGAAATTAACTCGGGGATGTTCGCCTCGCTGGTTGAAAAAAGGGACGTGATGGGTTTGTTTGTAGGGCATGACCACGACAATAATTACATTGGTGTAGACCATGATATTGCACTGGCTTACGGCCAGGCTACAGGTTACGATGCCTATGGAAAATTCGAACGGGGTTCGCGGATCATCGAGCTCCATGAGGGTGAATTTACATTTAATACCTGGATTCGGACCAATTCTGGCAAGAGCGACAAATTTGAATTTCCAACCAGCTCAAAGTCTGCCGATAAAAATCCGTTTTATATACCTGCCACTAAAGTCGCCGGATTAAAACCCGGAGTTACGTTCAATTATTATCAGGGAAGCTTTACCTCGACAGCAGAATTGGCAACTGCGACGATTCTAAAAACCGGGACACTTAAAAACATCTCCATTGAGCCGGCAGCTGTCCAGGATTCCTTTGCCTTCGAATTTAAAGCATGGCTTAAGATTCCCAAAAAAGGGGTTTACGGTTTCTATACTTACTCTGATGATGGCTCAAAATTAGTTATCGATGGGAAAGAGGTAGTAAACAATGACGGGCCGCACGACGGCAAACGGGCAGATGGAGAAATTGCGCTGGATGAAGGTTTCCACCAGTTCCGGTTACTCTATTTCGAAGGAGACTCCAGCAATGAACTTGAGGTTGGATTTTCAAGTGTTTCGATCCGGGAATGTAAAATCCCGGAGTGGTTTCTGTTTACCAAATAGGCTCAAATTTAAAATTCAACCGATAAAATTCTCCACCTTCCTGGAAATAAGTAGCAGATTTCGGCAAATCGTCCTATTTTAGCAGCTCAAAGCATGAATCAATCGAAATGATTTCAAAATTAATGTCCCGGATATGAAAAAATTTACACTATTGATGCTCATTCTAATAAGCTTTTCAGCTATTTTAGCGGAGCAGCTTAATGCACAGCCAAAACCGAAACATAAGGTTGCAACAAAAGGGACGCATAAAGGGGGTAAAAAGTCCTCCAAAAAAAGTTCCATGAAAGTTAATCTGAAGACCTTTAATTATGAAGGAAAATATTGTTCAGGGAGTGGTGACATTAATTTCCTTCGTCTTATCGATGAATCCTTTGCCTTTTTCTATCCCAATCCCGTTGTCCCTAATCTTTCGATGATTTACAATAGCGAATGGGATACTTTCACCGAGGGGGCAGGCTGGGGTGCCTGGTGGATCCAGAACAGCTATGGATTTTCGTATGCTGCAGCACCATTTCTTCAGGAGCCATGGTCCGGTGTTCTGCAACGATCGTGGGATATGTTCTGGGATAACCAGGGCGATGGTCTGCATAAAGGTGGCTGGGGTGATGGAAAACCGGATCAGCTTTCGGAACTGATAGCCCCGGACGGAAGCCTTGGCGATGCTGCATCGCCGAAACAAATCATCTTCAAACAGGGAGACGGTGATGTGAAAATGCACGACTGGTTTTATGAGGCTACTGCTGCCGGAATAGTCATGCAATCGGAAATTCTGTTGGTTGGCCATAACAAGAAAGCATGCGGGAAATACCTGCCTAAGATGGAAAGGGCTTGCGCTTTCATCGAAAAAGCACGCGATCCGAAGAATAACCTTTTTCTCGTAGGTCCGGCCTGCAACCTGCTTGCTCCAAGCTATGGGGGAGTGAAACAATCCGATGGAACTTTCGGAAAGGGTTACCTGGCCGGTCTCTCAATCACCTATCTGGCCGCTTTGGACCGGATGGTTGAACTCTATAAGTTTACCGGTGATGCTGAGAAACTGGCAATCTGCGAAAAAAGGGAGACGATTACACGGGCATCGTTAACCCAACTATTAGCTCCTGCAGGATATTTCGTGAAATCTGTCGAGCCTGGCGGCACCAAACATGGTGTGCTGGGCCAGCAACAATATAGTTATCTCGAAGGGGTCGCCAATGCCGATGCAGTCGCTTTACGCGTTGTTGATGAAAAGACTTCCGAAACTATTTATAATCAGATCAAAGCCTTTCCTGCAATCCGTCCCTTTGATTTTCTGCTGACCAATGCGCCGGGTCTGGATGATACCTATGTAAGTTGGGGAGATCCGGCAGGGAAAGGGATTCAGGGTTTCTACACCTTTGGGGACTGGGTCAACGGCGGTGTCTGGGGAACCGTTGAAGGTCGTGCCATTCTGATGTATTACAGGCTTGGCAAATTTGAGGATATCCGTCGTTCTGCCACACGGGCAATGCGGTGGGCTAAAGATTTCAGGATGGATGCGCCATGGGCACAACGTGGAGAGAACACTCACAATCCCTGGTCAGATACGGGTAAATTTAAGGTAGGGGGCGTGGCGGTGATGGTAGATAATTTTGCAATTCCGGCTGCTACGATACGCGGTCTTTTCGATTGTGATTACCGCTCCGATCGTCTGATCCTCCGTCCGCGCATCCCCGGAACAATTAAGAGTTATACCCAGAAAGAGGCGATCCGCTTCGGCGAAAAACAACTCTATGTTTCGTGTCAGAATGGAGGTCGTAAGGTTAAATCGGTTTTAGTCAATGGTAAAAGTATCGCAGTTGATTCGCCTGACGAAGTAACACTACCGTACCAGGAGCTACCGGCAAATTCAAAAATCGAGATTACCACCGAAGGGGGATGGCCCGAAGAGGCATCAACAGCAATCTATCCGGTTAAACCGGCACTGGTTCCCCGAAAAGTGACAATTAAACAAACCGTTACCGAATTACCCGATTCCATAAAGAAGGCGGTGATACTGCTTTCGGCAATGAACCGGTCACTGGCCACTGTGCCCGATTCTGAGAACGAACGGGCCTATCTTGACGTGGCTATTAAAGCCTGCGAGCAATGTCAGGTACGTGGCTCCCTTGAAACCGGGCCGGGGTATTATCGCCCCCTCACTCCGGAACGCAAAGCGGGGATCAATCAATTCTATGAGAGGACTGCCCTTTCAATGTATCATGGCTTTGTCACAAAAATGGAGGGGTACTCAAGGAGTAACGATAAACAAAAACAACGGATTGGAGAACTATTTATAGCAATTCAGAAATAAAGTTAAAAATCAACTTTCTCAGGAACCTGAATTGCGGGTAAAGAAATCTTATTTCCAGGATTTCTTTACCCGCAATTTATTTTACAGAAAATTATTAATCGAGTTGACCTGCCAGCGGCTCCTGCCGATAAACCGAAACTTTAAACATCTTAATACATACCGATTAGGAAAGGAATACTCCCAAATATTCCACGGTATTGCACATGCAATATTTTACAATAAGCATAATATAATCAGTAAGTATCTTACAGAAATTTAAGCGATCAAAATATACCAAATATTGTATAATTATTTTACATCTTTTTTGTATTTTTATTTGGAGTAATTCTATCTAATTTTGGAATGTACACATTATCAATATTATAAAAATAATATTTACATTTGTGAAATATATTATAGCTTTACTTATGTTAACTGTTCTTTGCAATTGATTTAACTACCGAAATTGAATGAATTTTATTCCATTCCTTAGTTTTTACTTACAAAACAGTTTATTAAATAGAATTATATAATAGTTCAGAAGAATTTAGACCTATACCTGCATTGCTAATTATGAATAAACCAATGAAAAACAGTCCGACAATACCCCTAAAGGCTAAACAATATTTAATACAGACCGCACAGAATATGGGAAATCTCACGAAACCTGCTATCTTAAATCAGAAAAAGACGCCTGCAAACACAAGCAAATTACTAATAATCATGTTATTTGCAGGAATACTTAGTTTCGCACAACAAGCAATTGGGCAAACTGCTTCCTTTATACCAAGCGCTACCGAGACGTGTACCCCTTCAACAATTAATTTTACGGATAATTCTACAGGTGCCACCTCATGGTTGTGGGATTTTGGCAATTCCAATATTTCAAACCTTCAAAACCCATCCGCCAATTATCCGCAACCTGGTATTTATACCGTAACCCTTACCATAAATGGGGGTGGAGGACCCTCCTTAATCACTTCTCAGCAGATTCATGTCTATCCCAAACCAAATCCTGCTGTACCTTTAGCAGTGAAGGGATGTGAGCCCTTTTCAACAGTACTGACGGCTGTTGCGACGCCCGTTGTAGTAGCGCCATTTACGATTGCAGGAACATTTCCTGCCCCCCTACTCTCGAATGTCGGGGGGATAACCGGCGGAGCTGCCACCACCTATACCTGGAATTTCTTTGGTGATTTACCTACCGTCGTTCAAAGTAGTCCCGTATTAAACCTGACAAATATTCCTGTTGGGATTTATGATTTACTTCTAACGGTAACCGATGACAAAGGGTGTTCAAATTCGGTGTTTAAACAAAGTGTAATTACCGTTAGTGCAAAACCTACGGCCGATTTTTCGTTTTTAAAGGCTAACCTTTGCGGTACAGGAAATGTGACGTTTTCGGGCACAGGTACAATTAGTTCTGGAGCAATTGCAGGGTATGCCTGGGATATTGGAAATGACGGATCGGTTGAATCGACGCTTCAGAATTTTACATACAATTTTACAACTGCCGGCACCTATCCTGTGGCATTTTCCACAAGTTCAGCCGAAGGGTGTACTTCGGATAAAGTCGTTAAGCAGGTTATTTTTGACAATGCCAATTCAATTGGATTTTCATTCACCGGGAATTGTGTGGGGCAATCAGTAAGCTTCACCGACTTGTCGAGTGCCAATGTGGCAAGCTGGGCCTGGGACTTTGACAATAATGGCACCGTTGATGCAACAACCCAAAATCCATCCTTCAT
>CAIXCY010000120.1 GCA_903918045.1 uncultured Bacteroidia bacterium | reverse complement strand
TTATAGCGGTAATCGGGAATCCCGAACAAGATTTCCAGAATTCGGGTATCCGCATCGCTTTGTATACCGAAAACGGTGGGATAAAAAACAAGCAACAACCCTGGAAAGAGCAACATACCGTAAATAGTAGAAGAATCGTAACTTGGAAAATTGAACACCACATTTATGGAGAGCAAAATAAAAATCAGCAGTGCCGCTGCCACAAACCAGATAAACCGTCCGGCAAAAATGATTTTAAGGTTATAGCGCGCCATTTTGAAAATAAGGTCGAACCAGAAATAGAGCCTACTCTGCTTTGAAAATATCTTTACTGAATTATCCATCTTATTATTGATTCTTTGTTTAATCTGTACATTAAAATCCTGTCACCCCTTCAGGGTTATGCGATATTTATCATGGACCTTCTGCAATAATCATGGCATCACTACGGGGTTCCTCCTTCTTATCAAACTGACTCGTCCTGATTTTAATTTACTCTTTCTGTAAACCTATTTCAGGACTAGACACCCCTTCTCACCATCTCCTCTTCGCCCCTTCTTACCTTCACTTCGCTCTGATTCCTTTCAAAAGGCACAAATAGGCCTCCTCAAGAACCGGTTTTACCGGAATGGCATCCTCAGATGGTTTCTCTGAAGAAAGAAACCGCAGTTTAATATTTTCGCCATCCCTCATATGATGGACCACCCTGTCTTTGGCAGGGAATGCATCAAAATCGCGAGCAGGAATGGTGTATTGCCAGACCAGCCCCTCTGCAAGCTTAACCATGTTACCCGGATTTCCGGCATAATGAAGTTGTCCGCGATTGACCACAGCCACCTGGTTACATGAGCTTGATATATCTTCAATAATATGGGTTGAGAAAATAACCACCCGTTCACGGCTCAATTCAACCAGAAGATTTCGGAATCGGATTCGCTCACGCGGATCAAGGCCGGCCGTTGGCTCATCGACTACAAGTATACGTGGAAGGTGAAGCAGTATCTGGGCAATCCCAATCCGTTGTTTCATTCCACCCGAGAATCCACCGATCTTATCATCCTTCCGATCCCAGAGGTGGACAGAAGAGAGCACATATTCAATCCGGGTGGCACGTTCGGCAGGATTTGTCAACCCTTTCAATATACCCTGATAATCGAGAAATTCATAAGCCGACATATTTTCATACGAGCCGAACTCTTGCGGAAGATAGCCGATAAGACCCTGCAACTCCTCCCGTTTCCTCTGTGTGTCTATGCCATTGATCCACACTTTGCCATAGCTTTGTTCGTAGATTCCGCAAATAACACGCATCATAGTTGACTTGCCGGCACCATTAGGGCCTAATAAGCCGATCATCCCGGTTTCTATTTCAAGTGAAACCCCTTTAAGTGCCTTGAAGGCATCACGTTTACGCCCTATCAAAGGCATCTGCTCCACTAATTTAAAGAAGATCCGTTTTGAACCGGCAAACCGTCCCTGTAACCTTTCGATATTAAGATTTTTGGTATAAAGCATATCTGCAGTTGTTTTTACAGCGAGCGCAAAATACCATAATAAGCCAATCATGATTACAGAACCAATGGATCTCCAAGCCATAAAAAACAGCACAAGGAAGATCAGTGGCAGGATCCAGAAAAGAGACGAGTAACCCCATCGGGCCACTGTAAACGGCCATTTAGTGGCATTCTGTTCCCCTTTAAATTCCAAATATTCCTTAACCGGACCCCAGAGGTATATTGAAAATAAGAAAATTATGTGGGCCAAAATAAACATATAGAGCCCATTACGTAGGTACCCAAAGGTAAAATAGAGCATGAATCCCAAAACAGGTAACTCCCAAATAAAGTCATCGAAATCTTTCCAGGTACGATAATATTTAATCTGACCGGCCCGTTCCCGGATATTACGATTCCCAATCCATTCCCTCTGGAAGCGACTCCCCCAATCATAGATCTTAACCAGATTCTGAACAGAGATATGAATCGGTTCTGCAGGATCAATCACTGTCACTGTTGCCTTTCGTAAACTGTTCATGATAAACCACGTTGATCCGGGTACGACAAGCACAATGGCTATTACATCAAGCATCTGCCAGAGGAAAGCATCCACCCGGGTGTAAATCAGGTAAAATCCAATGACGAGCAGGATAATCTGTATTGTTCTGATTCGGATGGATAACCCCTTCATCCAGGCAATTGCGTTCTCAAGCCCAAAATAGAAAGTTGGAATAAAAATCAGCGTGAGCAAAGTACTCATGCTTAATCCTCCAATTACGGTTATGGCAAACGGAGCACCAATAGCCCCGACATATTCGTTGTCACCCATCGCCAGCGGGAACATCGCCACCACGGTTACGATAGCGGTAATCAGAATCGGACGTATTCGAGACATCCCCGCAAGAATCAGCGCCCGCTCAGTTCGGAACCCTCTCTTGCGCAGAATATTGGTATAATCTATCAGGATAATTCCATTATTGACTACAATTCCGATCAGGATTATAAACCCTATCAGCGTATTGGCACTAAAGAGAGAATTCCCTGTGAGAATTAGTGCCACAAATGAACCGATAGCCGCGAGCGGAATAGAGAACATCAGAACAAAAGGGGTGGATATTGATTCAAAAACAGAGGCAAGGATCATAAAAATCAGGATAAAGGCTGCAAGGATCAGAAAGTAAAAATCCTTTAGTTCATCTTCCTCGTGAATCACCTGCACAGCAACCCCTGCCGGTAATTTATAACTTCCAACAACCCGGTCAACCTCCTGACGATAGGTAGTAAGCAATTCTTTCGAATCCTGGGCAGCTGCTACGAATGAATAGGTCACTTCGATCTGCTTTTCGCGATTCACCCGTGTTATATTTGCGGCTCCTGACGAATAAACAATCTCGCTGATGCTTTGAAGCTCATGTAGCCCCCCTTTAGTATCTGGAATCGGAAGGTTCCGAAGATCGTATATTGTACGCGGTTTCTTCTGCTGCTCGAGGGTTGTGCCCAGTTTAGGCATCTCCTTGATTAGGATATCAAATTCGTCAGTTCCCTGCTTGAATTTAATATTTGTATTTGTCTCTTTACTGAACGAATTTAATTCTCCGGCAATACCACCCAATGAGATATCATTCTCATTCATCGATAAGGGATGGAATCGAAGATGGATTTCCGGACGGTTATCCGAATAACTCACCCTTACCCTGTTCATCGATTCGAGCGATTCGAGAAAGTACTGAAGGTCACCAGCCACATTTTTCATCACATCAAAATCCTGACCCTTTATTAAGATGCGTTCCTGATTTGCCCCGACACCCAGCATTTTCATCATACTTCCGGTTCCCCCGGCACTCTGACGACCACCGCCGCCGCCACCACCACCGCCAGCACTTGCTGTGGTTTCTGAGGCGTCTGTAATATCGATCACCGCACCTGGAATATTTTCAACCCTTTTCTGGACATCATCACGGATCTGGGAGATAGTCCTTTTACTGGTTTTCTTAAAATTTTCCTTGAGCAAGACATTCAAGGTTGCACTTTCCAACTGAATATTACTTGTAATGTCCTCCTTTTCGGGGATGGTATCAATGCGGCTTTCAATCTGCGCCACGATTTTATCGGTCGCCTGAATGGATGAACCTACCGGCATCGTCACACTAATCCGAAAAGCATTGGTTTCAACCTGCTGCAGGTTATTCATGCTCACGGCAAGACATAAAAAGATGGTCACGAAGAAGAAAATCAATACCCCTATAATGGTCTGTGCCGGTTTCCGCAAAGAGTATTTCATCAACATAACGTAGGCCTGAACCAACTTATTTCGGGTTGATACCACATTAAAGCTCAGACTATTACTGCTTTTTCTGCTTAGAAAAGAGAAAGCCATCATGGGCACAAGCAGAACTGCCACAAAAAGAGAGATAGATAGCGTTGATATGATCGAAACGCCAATGTTTTTACCAAGTAATGTAATCAGAAAATTATTTGAAAAGAGGAACGGAAGAAAAACCATTACCGTGCAAAGGGTTGCTGAAAATACAGAGCGCAAGACTTCAGTTGTCCCCTGAACAACAGAATCGCGCGGAGACTTTCCAAGGCCACGCAATCGGTATATATTCTCGAGCACCACCACGCTGTTATCGAGCAGCATCCCCACTGCAAGGGCCATTCCCACAAGGGTCAGACTATTAATTGAGATATCAGCGCCATAGAAAATATTGAATGCTGTCAAAACGGAGATCGGGATGGCCAATGCGATAATCGAGACTAACTGGAAATTCTTCAAAAATATCCAAAGCACAATAATGGCCAGAATTCCACCGATAAGCGCGAGCTCCCCAATCTGATTCAGATTTTTCTCCATCGTGTCGGCAGCGTTATTCTGCACCTTAATCTGGACGTCTTTTGAGGCAAGCGCCACATTTAGCTTTGCAATAACGGCAAGTGTATTGTGGGATAAATCGATCAGATTCGACTGCGCATCATTGACAAGGGTAATTGAGACCGCATCCTTTCCATTGACCCTCGAATAGGAGGTCTCCTCCTTGGTCCCGAAATAGACTTTTGCAACGTCTTTCAAAAGGATCGGACCCGGGGCAATTACAAGGCTGCCAATCTCCTTAAGGTCATCAAACTCTGAAGTTACCTGGACAACATACTCTTTATTTGCTTCATAGACATTTCCGGCGAATGCCCTGGCTTTATAATTCTGTGTTATTTTACTGCGAATTGTCGCGGCAGTGATGTGATAAGCTTCGCAAACATCCATGTCGAGCTGGATTTCAACCGACTTTTCATGCCCCCCAAAAATATTGACCCCCGCAATGCCGTCTATATTCTCGAGCTCCGTTTTGATTTTTAGATCGGTGACATTTCTTACCCTATCGACGCCTCCCCCGCCCAGCACCTGAAGTTGCATAAACTGGTTCTTCATCTGATTTAAGTCAACCTTTACGACAGTGACCTTAAACTGTTCAGGAAGCGAAGCTTTAATCTCGTCGACCTTCTCCTGAACTTTGAGATAGGTATATTTAAAATTAATATTCTTATTGAATTCAACCATGATATTTCCCTGACGAGACTCAGCGGTTGATTCCATATTCTGAATGCCCTGAAGTGTCCCGATAGCGCCTTCCAGTGGGACAATCGCCTGGCTCTCCATATATTTTGGATCAACCTCAAGCTGACTCGAGATCTGAATATAGAGCATCGGAAGTTCTGCATTGGGAAACAGTTCCATGGAGAGATTCTTCCACGAAAAATAGCCCATCATGCTTAATCCTAAGAAAAGCATGCTGATCAGAACCTTCTTGTTGATAATTGAATTCATTTGAGAAGAATTTGTTTTCTGTTTCAGCGTTTAGGACTATTCATCATGCTTCATCGGTTTATTACTGGTCATCAGGTCATACACACAAGGGATGACAAGAAGTGTGAGTAACGTACTGGTTACCATCCCTCCGATCACGGCATAGGCCATTGGGGAGCGCAATGAAGCACTGGCTCCGAAGCCGAAAGTCAGTGGAAGTAAGGCGATAATTGTAATGATACTGGTCATCAGAATAGGGCGCAACCGCTGCTGACTGCCAAGTGAAATAGCGAGCCGCTTTTCCATACCTGTCATTCGTAGTTGATTTATCCGGTCAATGAGAATTATTGAATCATTTACTGCGATTCCCCCCAACATGATGATCCCAATAAGAGCCATCATATTAAAAGTTTGGCCCATAATAAAGAACAAAATAATCGTCCCGACGATTGCGAATGGGATCGTCAACAGCACGATCAACGGATGAATCAATGATTCGAACTGACTTGCCAGTACCATATACACCAGTACAATAGAGAGCAGTAATGCAAAACGGAGGTTTGTCATCGACTCCTGTCGCTTTTGCTCTTCGCCAGCTACCTTAATGGAGTAATCGGCCGGCAGAATTATAGGGGTAATTTTAGCCTGAACTGCAGCAACAACCTTATCCAGCGCCTTATCTTTATCAAGTTCAGCCATCACTTTTCCAATCCGGCTTTGATTCCGCCGGTATATTTCAGTTGGAGCAACCGATTCCTCAAGTTTGGCAACTTCATATAGCCGAATGACAGAGGTGCCGTTTTTAATGATCATATCTCCCAGCGCGGCAACACCTATCTTAGGTACATGAATCGTTATATCGCGCAATTCACCATCTTTATCCATCTGTCCTGCATTCTGCCCTTTGAGCTTTGCTGTGACCTGGTTTACAATATCGGTAACCGCAAGGCTGTATGATCCGGCCCTGAACCGATCGACCTGAACATTAATTTCAGGATAACCACCCTCAACATTAGTCTGAATATTATACAATCCCGGAATATCTTTTACCGAAGCCTCAACCTGTTTAGTGATCTTTTTGATCTCAGTCAGATCTGTTCCCCTGACCTCAACAACCACCGGAGCATCCTGAGTTCCCAGAATGCTTTGAAGCGCTGTTTCATCCTGGGTAAAGGTGACCTGAAACTGCGGATTTTCGGCATACCATTTTGCAATTGCAGCTGTTACCTGTGAAGCGACATACTTCCCCTTTTGTTTTAGGATTACCTTTACCTGTGCCGTATTTTCCCCTTCATAAACTGCCGACGCCGAAGTTGTGGTCCCTGTTGATGGTCCGATTTTGGAATAGACCGATTCAACGTCATCACCGAGAAGTTCCTTAAGCATATTTTCGACTGAGTGAATTGCCGTAGAGGTCCGTGCAAGCGAGGTTCCTTCAGCCATCTTCACATTGATTGTAAACTCTTTGCTATCTGTTTTAGGCATAAACTCAGAGCCGATATATGGAATCAACAGGAGCGACAAACCCATCAATACCAATGAGATAATTGTAATTATCCAACGATGTGGCAGGATTCGTGAAATAAAATTCCCATATCCGGCAAATTTCGCCCCCTTCGGTGCCTGCATCCCCTTCTTCTTAAAAAACTGGTGATATAGCATCGGGATCAGGAATATCGCCACAAAAAGTGATGAAAAGTGTGAAAAGGCGACCGTCCATGCCTGATCTTTAAAAAGCTCTCCGGAGGCGCCGTGGATATAAACAATAGGCAAAAAGACAACGATTGAAGTTAAGGTAGAGGAGGTGATGGCACCACCTACTTCTGCGGTTCCCACGATGGCTGCCTCTTTGGCCGACATCCCAAGTTCATGGTTTCGAAAGATATTCTCCATCACGACAATGGCATTGTCCACCAGCATCCCCGCGCCCAGCGCAAGCCCGCCAAGCGTCATGATATTCAACGTTAAATGATTGAAATACATAAGATTGAAAGTGGCAATAATCGAGATCGGAATCGCAAGGCTCACAATTAAGGTAGTCCCGATCTTACGAAGAAAGATAAAGAGAATCAGAATAGCTAGTAGAACTCCAATCACCATGGTGTTCTGAACCTCGTCGATCGCAGTACGGATAAAAGTTCCCTGATTGGTAACTACCGTAAATTTGTAACCGGGAAGTGCCTTTTCAATACTCACGAGTGCCTTTTGAATATCTTCGACCGCTTTGACTGTATTATAGCGCG
>CAIXCY010000119.1 GCA_903918045.1 uncultured Bacteroidia bacterium | reverse complement strand
TCATTCGTAATGAGCAGGTCGTGGGTTCGAGTCCCATTAGTGGCTCCAGTTAAATACTTCGATTATCAGCGAATAAAAAAGCTCCGCGCAAATGCCCGGAGCTTTTTTATCGTTCAAAATAAAATCTTGAGCTAGCCAGTGAATAAAATCTGTGAATTATTTATTAACTCACAGCTAATAAACTCGAAACACCTGGTCATTTAAATGAATAAATGCTCCACCTTACAACCTTGATCCGTTAACGTACACCGTATTAATATGCAATTAATTACAAAATCTAACTATCGGATGAATGCATAAAACCGTTAACGAAAACGGAATTTAGGGTTGAAACCTATTCAACATCAACAAATCGAAATGATTATGTGATTGGTGAAATTGAGGATCTTCTGCACGCTAAGATATAAGAAGAATAAAATCAAATGGTTATTTTTGCTTGAGTTAAAACTTATAAATGATGCTGTTATGGAACCGTTAAACACCAGTTTTTCTAATTTGGAAATCGGGAAAATCGTAGATTTGCTGATCCGCTTAGGATTGCTCTTTCTGTTAATTGGTCTGTGTATTAGTTTTATAATGCCTTTCGGCCTTGTTTTGATCTGGGGAGCGATCATCGCAGTAACGGTCTATCCTGTTTTTCATAGTTTGGTCAAGCTTTTTCGAGGGAGGAAGATTATCGCCTCCGGAGTGATTACAATGGCAATGCTAAGTATTTTGGTAATTCCGGCCTGGATATTGACCGATTCAATGCTCACCGGGATTTTACAGGTGCGCGATATGTATCATCAGGGACAGCCATTGATCCCCCCTCCGGGAAAGGAGGTGCATGACTGGCCTGCAATTACACAACCTGTTATCAGTCTATGGCAGAGCGCTTCTACTAATCTTCAGGGGCTATTGCTCCAGCATAAGGATCAGTTAAAAGAGTTGGGAAAATGGCTGTTTATTGCAATATCAGACTTTGGGAAGGGTGTAATTCAATTTATTATATCAATTTTGCTTTCTGCTGTATTTCTTGTTTTTTCTGAAACGTTAACGGCTTCATCGCTAAAAATCTTTAATAAGCTTGCGCAAACCAAAGGAGAATATTTTGCTAAAATTACTTTAGCTACTGTACGCAGTGTAGTGGTGGGTATTCTTGGCGTCGCAGTAATTCAGGCTGCCATGGCGGGTGTTGGACTTTTTATTGCTGGTGTACCCTTCCCGGGGTTATGGACACTTCTGTGTCTAATACTGTCAGTTGTGCAGATTGGTGCCTGGCCGGTATTGATACCCATTACAATTTACATGTATTCTGTCACCAACCCCTTCTATGCCACCTTATTTGCAATATGGATGGTGGTGGTAGTAATGACAGATAATTTTTTAACTCCTATATTAATGGGACGCAGGGCACCGGTACCGATGCTGGTCCTGCTGATGGGATCAATGGGCGGGTTTATTACGATGGGATTTCTTGGGCTATTCGTTGGAGCAGTTATTCTTTCTATCGGATATAAGCTTTTTGATAACTGGTTGAATGGGGAAGCAAAAGTTTAAGATATGGATTATATTTTAACATTTTGTTCAGGTCCGTAATTTTGGTCATATACTTAATCCTTTTTAGCTAAAAATTAAGATTAATCAAGATAATCAGATTATTCATGATTATATGCCCATGGTTAAATAAACTCAGGCTAAAAAATTGCTGAAGTTTATTTAACAAAAGTCTTGAAATTCAACTACCTATGCTTTACCGAATAACCACCATCAAGCTTATTATTTATGGTTGCTGACTTAAGGTAAGAAACTCTTTCAGAAAATCCGTCCTGATCATAAATTACTCTTCCGGATCCATTTGGAATAAACATCGAATCCATTCCATAGTTTTCCACCATAAATACTGAATAAAACATATTTGTAATTCCTGCATCTCCTACTGTTCCTGAATAAACTTGAATAATTACTACTGGGTAACCTTGACTGATCGAATTTACCTGTGCAAAGACGCTGAAGTTATTGCCTGATCCGGCAATAAAACTACCATATCCAGACCCTGATTCAGTTCCATTTATATAGTTTGTTTCGAGGGTCATTTTACTATTATCCTGATTATAAAATTGAAACCTTAAATCTGCAAACTGATGCCCTGGACTATAAGAATCGTTATATACATTAGTGGAGTAAAGAATACATGGAGTTGTATTGTAAATTCCATTGATTATTGGTGGTGTATAGCCGGTATAAACTGGCATTCCTAAATTCTTCATCTCATCGATGATGTATTGAGGTACAATATTATTAATATCGGCTGTTAACCCATTCAAACTGATGGCATCTCCATAACCAGTTCCTGCGCTATTTGTGGCATAAGCTCTTACATAATAGTTTACCCCTGGAATTAAATTCGCAATTGAACTTGTGAAGCTTCCCAGGCCAGAACCATTTATGGTCTTGTTATCATAAATTGTTGGGATCGTGGATGTGCTCCAGCAAACCCCCCGCGCAGTAACTGATAATCCGTCATCAAAAGTTACATTGCCACCGCAACCAGCCGTTGTTTGTGTTAAATTAGTTATTGGTGATGTTGTTACAGTTGGCACCACCGAATTAGCAAATGCAGTTACCAAGGCTGCAATACCTGTGGGGGTACCTGTTTCCGATTTTAGAAAGGCATACATATTTTGCCCTCCGGGTTGATTGGCTAAACTCCAATTTGTCTGAGCAACTTCATCGGTTGTAAGAACAGGCGAGTCAGAAACCGATCCATTAAAGCCGGTATTATCTTTTGCACCAAAAAATACAGGAACCTGAGGTAAAAATGATGGAACCAGATTTCCAAAAGAGTCTTCTACCTTGACCTTGATTGGTTTTGGCAAGAATTGCCCCTTACTACCTGTTTGGTTATTCCCGTCAATGAGCTCTATTTTGTAAGGGCAAGTATAAAGATTTTTCATAATTGGTATCACCTCAACGGACTTAAACATTTCCCATGTCATGTGATCATAATGGAAAAACGAAAGATCAATCGATCCGGAGAATATCACTCCTGCATCAACTGTTAACGCCCACCCGGGATATGGACTATAGGTTGATACCCATTGCTTGTATGTTCCGTCAAAAAATAATCCAGCTTCGCTATGTGGTCCGACTATGCCAAGGACATATATTTCAGTTTCACAGACTAGTTTGATACCTGCTTTTAATTCAAATTCCACTCTGTTAGAAAGGCCATAAGTATTCCTGGAATCCACATTATTATACCATTTTATCGTTTTATCTGTCAGACTTGTCCTTTGTAAATCAAACCCTAAAACTATATCATTTTCATTTTTATAAGAAAAGGAAACAACATCTGCTGCAGCGGCAGATAAATCAACTTTGAGTTTAAGTTTAGTAACCTGAGAAACAGGACAAAATCCTACCATATAAATGTCTTCTACCTTTAATAGATCTTTTTCAAAGAGTTTTTTTTCAATTGTACCTTTCATGGCAAGTTCAACATCCAGGCCATAATCAAATTCGGTATATGTAATTGCTTTTATCCTTTTCAATGTACCAACAGCAAGAGCCGGACCAAACAAAACAGAGGGTAATGAGCCTGTCATGGCACTTATAAAGGCAATTAATGCTGATTGATCAGATTTAATATATTCAGGGTTATAGGTCATTAGGAAGTCGATCCCTGGATTAATTTTCAAATATCCACTTAATTTAATATCCACGGATTTTGAATTTCCAAGAGGAGCGCCTTTATCATTAACCTCCATCAAACCTATACTTTGGGCTGCTGAAAAATTAAGGTTAATTAATGCATTATCAACTGATGATGTATAACCCTGCCAGTTTTCACTTTTGCCAGTTTCATCCAGGGTTGATCTGGAGCCATCTAATACCAGGTCATTTCCGTAAATCTTAGCATCAATTGTACTATTCCTTTTCGCCCTATTTTCAGGTGAATTATAGGATATTGTAGCCCCTTCGTAATTAAATAAGAAACTTAACGGAGCTTTGATTGCAAAAAAACTCAGGTTAATATTTAGAGATTTATTTTTTTGAATCCCTGTTACAAGATAAACAGCTCCCCTTCCAGATTGATCAACAATGATTGTTCCGGTATGGATACTATCTGCACTACTTCCTGATACTGTAATTTCAAATATTGGAACCTTTTGATTTTCATAGAGTACTGTATCTTTGGAAACCAATGACGTAATGTTTTTATTATCCAGTATAAGGAATTTTTGAGCTGGATTTACTATCGAACTTTGAGTATCCGCAACCCTGATAAC
>CAIXCY010000118.1 GCA_903918045.1 uncultured Bacteroidia bacterium | reverse complement strand
GGATTTTCACTTTTTTCCCAGAATAAATTAGGTACTGCAATAACTCAACTGGGATATGATTATTCGACAATTAACAGGACAGGTAAAGGGGTAGCTGAATTTGATTATACGGGGCTTTTCCCCGTCCTGAAACTAAGAGGTGAATATGGATTAGAGCGATCGCGCTATTATCAGATTAATACATACACCAACAAGCTGTCAAATATTATTCGAAAGGATACTCAGCAGGTAAATTTCAATTATAATATATTGAATATTAATGGCATATCAAATATACCATTCAACTTGTCACATGGTAAATGGAACAGACTTATACAACCCGAATTTCAGATTGAGTACAGACAAACGTTTCAGAATGTTTCAACTCCAATAAGCAGTGGCAACAATACATGGCTTACTTATCGCTTATATGCTCATAATTTAATACAAGAGGGATTCAGGGATCTGCAACCTGCGATCGGGCAGATATTGGACATTAATTATCATTATTCGCCATTTAAATCGGCATCTAAAGGTACAATCTGGACTGTAGAAGGAACATTCTATTTGCCTGGATTGGTAAGACATCATGGCATTAGGATTTATACAGGAATTCAAAATAAACAATCATATAATGGAATACTATCAGACTATATCTATTATCCAAGAGGTTATACGAATCTTTTAAATACTAATTTAGTTTGTATAAAATCCGATTATGTCTTGCCGCTATTCTATCCGGACTGGAGTGTGGGCCGATTAAGTTATTTCAAAAGAGTATCGCTACGGGCTTTTTATGATCAGGCATGGGCCATGATCCCGATATATCACCAAAACAGTGAGTATAGTGCAGCATTCAGCTCTGTCGGAGGAGAATTAACGGCTGACTGCAATTTTCTTAGATTGTATGTTCCGGCGAAAATTGGAATTAGAACCTCATACCTTATCAATGAAAGAAACTACATTTTTGAGTTTCTCCTCTCAATTAATTTTAAAGCGCTCTGACCCTAATCCTAAGACCAGATTTTACCGGAATTCTTGTCTTAGAAAAGAAAATACCCCATCATTCTGTGGGGTATTTTCTTTTACGTAAATCTCAAGGGGGGAATCCCGGTAACGAAAATTAGCTATCGTATTAGAATTTAGTTTATTAGAAGCTGTATAAAAAAGAATTAATAGAGCGTGAAATTAAACCACATAATTTCGAACTAAAACTTTACAGAACTGGATAGCGATTAATTGCAAAATCAAATCTTATCTGGATCATAAGAAATAATAATTCCGCACAATTTCTCCGAATCCAGGTTCATACGTTACAAATGATCAGAAGCATTCATGTGATTATAATAAATCCCCGAAAATACATATGTAAACAAGAATAATCAATACACATATGTAACCAAGCGAAGAGGAATACACATTTGTGCCGAGAGAATAATTAGTTATAAATACTAAAAATTAGTGTCTAAAATTCGCTGTGAACAGATTTATTTTAAGCAAAGAATAAGAATGTAATGTAGACATAATCAATTAATTATGTAGTTTAAATGAAGTATAGATAGATATATTTTAGTTACATTTGTTACTTTTACGAATACAGTTCATGAAAAAAGCAAAAAAACAATGTTATTATATTCATAATCAATATTTTATATTAATATGTTCAACTACTACTTCATATTTAAAGCCAAGCTCTTAATCGGTATCTATGAGGTATGAAATCAATTTATTATACAATTTATTGGCACGATAACTATTTACACGGATAGAATATCTATAAATATCAGATAATTACATATGTATATCGGACGAGAATAAATCACTTATGTAAACTCAAAGAATAATTCAAAATATTTACATATATCAATTATCTATTTTGTACATTTGTAATATATTTGGATTCTATGAAACTTTTATGAATTTAAGCGATTGTTTCCATACTGTTCATTTTTTTTAAAACGTTAACTCATGAAGGATCGAATTACTCAATTTCTAAAAAGTGAAGGTATTTCTCCGGCAGAATTTGCGGATAAGATTGGAGTGCAACGCTCCAGTGTTTCCCATGTACTAAATGGGCGAAATTATCCAAGTGCATCCTTCATTCAAAAGATGCTTAGTGCTTACCGAACATTAAATACACGGTGGTTACTGCTTGGAGAAGGGACGATATTTGAAAACAGAAATATACCTGATACTGAACCAACCCTCTTTGAGAATCGAGTTAATAGGGTGGGGATTGCAATGTTACAAACCCCACCGACATCCAGCATCCTTTTACCTAAAGATACTACAAATCAGATAATTGATGAACCAACAAAAGATGCTGACAGCCCTTTTAAGACTAATACTCCGTCTGAATTAAATTATTCTCCACCTGTACAGCTAACAAATAATTATTTAAATGATATTAAGGAGGTTGAGAGGATAGTATACTTTTTTAAAGATAAAACTTTTGAGGTGTATACTCCTTCAAAATAGAATTTGACCTATATTTGCATGAAATAGCGCTGGATATTAGCCCTTTTTGCATAATAAATAGTGCAATTAGTGACTGGCAGCAATCAATAAATGTTTAAATTCATGCAGATGAGAAAAACCGTTCAGGAGCTAAAGGTCATTTCAAGTCAACGGCTTAACGACGATCATCAATTATTACAGTTAGAGGCTTCCAAACCACTGGAAACGATTAATCCAGGTCAATTTGCTAATTTATTGGTGGATAACTCGCCATCAGTTTTTCTGCGCCGACCTTTTTCAATATATTCTGTTGATTATTCGCTAAATACGATCTCAGTATATATAAAAGTAATCGGTGAGGGTACGCGTAAACTTGCTAAAACAGAAGTTGGCACCTTTCTAAATGTGATGTATCCGCTAGGTAATAGTTTTACTATTCCGGAAGGTAAGGAGAGAGTTCTGCTTGTCGGCGGCGGAAGTGGTGTTGCTTCATTAATGGGGCTTGCACAGGTGCTTAAAATGAAATCTAATGATGTTTCAATCCTTATTGGAGCCAGGTCTTCAGCCGATTTGGTAGAACTTGAACAATTTTCAAAATATTGTTCAGTTTATACGACTACGGAAGATGGAACTGCAGGTGTAAAAGGGTATGTAACCGACCACCCGCTATTTGGCGAAGAACTTAACGGTTTTACACGGATTTACAGCTGTGGCCCGGAACCAATGATGAGGGCGGTTGCACTAAAAGCACATTTAAAATCAATTTTCTGTGAGGTTTCACTTGAAAATACGATGGCCTGCGGTTTTGGAGTTTGCCTGTGCTGTATTACAGAAACAACTCAGGGTCACAAATGTGTTTGCACCGACGGTCCTGTATTTAACATAAATCAACTACGATGGCTGATCTAAGTATAAGAATTCACAATTTAGAACTCAAAAATCCGGTTCTAACTGCTTCAGGCACATTTGGATATGGTCTTGAGTTTGACGATTTTTTTGATGTTAGTCAGTTGGGTGGTATCGTCGTTAAAGGGACTACAATCCATCCGAGACAAGGAAATGCCTACCCCAGAATGGCAGAAACAGCCTCTGGAATGTTAAATTCCGTAGGTCTGCAAAATCGTGGAGCAAAATATTTTGCCACCGATATCTATCCCAAGCTTACCAAATACAACACAAATATCCTGGTTAATGTCTCGGGATCTACCATAGAGGAGTATATAGCCTGTGCTGAAATTATTAATGAGCTGGATCATATCGCGGGAATTGAACTCAATATTTCGTGCCCTAATGTAAAGGAGGGGGGTATGGCCTTTGGTACCAGCTGCGCCTCCATTGATGCCGTTGTTTCAGCAGTAAGGGAGGTTTACCACAAAACAATGGTAGTGAAATTATCACCCAATGTGACAAATATAGGTGAGTTAGCCCGGGCTGCCGAGTGCTCAGGGGCAGACAGCATATCGCTGATAAATACATTATTAGGTATGGCTATAAATGCCGAAACCCGTAAACCGGTACTCGCAACAATAACCGGCGGACTTTCAGGGCCTGCTATAAAGCCGATTGCCCTAAGGATGGTCTGGGAGGTTGCCAAAGCAGTTAAAGTTCCACTAATCGGCATGGGAGGCATAATGAATTCCACCGATGCAATTGAATTTTTTCTTGCAGGAGCTTCAGCTATTGAAGTTGGAACAGCTAATTATATCGATCCCTTATCCTCACTAAAAATAATTGAAGGTATTGATGCATACCTTAATCGCCATAATTTCAATAACTTAAAGGATATTGTCGGAAGTTTACATCTGTAAATTACATATGTAAATTTCCGGTGTTGTGATATTACTTAATAATTAAAAATTTTAACTACCTGGGTTGTTTATGTATAATTTCCGGAACCGTCTATCGCTTTTGTGTCTTCTGATTTTCCTTTTTTGTCCGTTCAGGCAAGCTTCTTATTCGATTCGAAATTCACTTTTGTCACCTCTTGATGAATCTTTTAACAAATTGGTATTCAATAAATTAATAGAAGAGCAAAATGCGGAAGTGATCGATTCATACATGGAAAAATTCAGGATTCAGAATGGATTAAAAGGAGTTGCTGTAGCAGTTGTAAAGGATGAAAAACTTGTCTTTGCCAAAGGATATGGGTATGCTGATGAAGAGGCGCAGATTCAGGTTACCCCGAATCACCTTTTTCGTCTGGCCAGTGTCTCAAAACTAATCACTGCGGTAGCTATTATGAAACTTGTTGAGAATTCAAAAATTTCACTTGAGTCAAAGGTATTTGGAAAAGAAGGGATTCTCAACGATGATCAATTTCTAAATATAAGGGATAAGCGCCTTGAAAAAATCACTGTCCGTAATTTACTAAATCACTCCGGAGGATGGACGCAGCATTATGGAGATCTTGCTTTTCTGCCTAAAACAGTATCCAAAGCAGTGGGTGACCCATTACCAGTTACGATAGACTCTTATATTAAATTCGTGACAACCCACAGGGTACATTTTGAACCAGGTTCAAACAGTGTCTACTCTAATCTTGGGTATCTTATTCTGGGGAAGGTAATTGCGAAAGTTTCAGGTACCGATTACGAGTCCTTTGTTAAGAAAGAGGTTTTATTACCTGCAGGAATCTTTGACATGCAGCTTGGAGGCTCTTTTCTTGACGAAATACGCCCCAATGAGGTTCGATATTATCAGCCGGAGGATGGACAGCCCATTGAATCTTTTGACGGAAGTGGCAGGATGGTATCGAAACTATACGGTGGAAATGATATTCATTTACTGGGATCGGCCGGAGGCTGGATTGCTTCACCGATCGATCTTATGAAATTAGTTGTTGTCATCGACAATAATTCTAAGGTAAAAGATATACTGACGACATCCAGTATTGGTGAAATGACCAGGGTCGACCCTATGGGTTTGGATCCATTGGGATGGCGAGCAACCAATGAAAAGGGCGAATGGTGGCGGACTGGTACTTTGCCGGGCTCTTCGGCGCTGATAAAACGGCAACCTGATGGTATTTCATGGGTTATACTGTCCAATACCAGTAATTATAAGGGTCCTCATCTCGCAAAAGAGATGGATCGTGTAATGTCTCATGTTTTACAAAAAGTTGTTCAATGGCCGGATTATAATCTTTTTTCTTTTCTTAGTAATTAAACTTTTATAAACTATATTTAAACTAAATTTTATTCTTTTTGTTAGATACTAATATACATTCAAAAACTTGTGTTTTTTTATGATTAATAATTATAATGTAAATAAGAAACAATGTCTGATTTTCAAGTCTTAATACCCAAATTGGGTGAAAGTATCCAGGAAGCTACGATTACTAAATTATTTGTAAAACAAGGAGATACAGTAATTGAAGATGAAATTCTTTTCGAAATTGCTACTGATAAGGTCGATTCTGAAATTCCTTCACCTGTTGCCGGAGTCATTAAAGAGATCAGATGTGCTGAGAATGATTTAATTCCTGTAGGACAGGTTGTAATTGTGATCGCCCTTGACAATGATGAAACTTCGGCGCCTGAGCCGGTAATTTTAACTTCTAAAGCTGAAATTCCGGAAGTTAAACCTGTCATTGAAACAGAGGTTAATCCGGTTATCGTTAAAAATGAACTGAAAAGTACAGGTCGTTTTTATTCTCCTTTGGTAAAAAGCATCGCGACAAAAGAAGGGATTAATTTGGCCGAACTTGATTCTATAACCGGCAGTGGATTAGGAGGTAGAGTTCAGAAAAATGATATTATGCAGTATGTCGAACAGCTTAAGAATGGCAAAAAGGAGATCACTTCGCAAGTTGTTCAACCGGCACCTGCACAAAATAGTGTTGTAACTCAGGCTGAGCGGCCGAAGGTTTCTGTTTCGGTTGGTGCGGAGGATACGATTCTTAAAATGGATCGAATCAGGAAATTGATTGCGAATCACATGGTGATGTCAAAACAGGTTTCGCCTCATGTTACCACTGTGGTAGAGGCTGATGTTACCAATATTGTCCTTTGGCGCAACAGGGTAAAAGATGAATTTGAGCGCAAACATGGTCAAAAGCTAACTTTTATGCCATTATTCGTCGAAGCCACGGCACAGGCACTTGCAGAATTCAGGCAGGTCAACTCTTCGGTTGATGAAGATACTATTATTTTGCGCAAGCATATTAATATAGCAATTGCAGTAGCTACAAACGATGGAAATCTTGTTGTACCAGTCATAAAGGATGCAGATTCCAAAAACATCGTTGGATTAGCACGTGAGGTTAACAACTTTGGGAAAGCAGGACGTGAAAATAAATTAAACCCGGATGATCTTCAGGGTGGAACCTTTACAATTACGAATTTCGGATCTTTCGGGGGTCTTATCGGAACCCCGATAATAAATCAGCCACAGGTTGCTATTCTGGCTGTTGGAATGATTGAGAAAAAGCCTGCAGTTATGGAGACTCCGACCGGTGATGCTATTGTGGTGCGGCATAAAATGTTCCTGTCACTGTCATACGACCACCGGGTGGTTGACGGAATGTTAGGGGGCAAGTTTTTACGCCGTATTGCCGATTTACTGGAACAATTTGAACATACCAAAAATATTTGATTAGAAATAAAATACACAATATGAAAGTTTTACACGATATGCCCGTACATAAACTCTTTACAATCAAAAATACGGATAAGGAGACTCTTGAAAAATGGCTTTATCTTTTGACAATAGGGCGTATTATTGATGAAAAGGCACCAAATTATCTCAAACAAGCAATCGGGTGGTCATATCATGCACCCTATGCCGGTCATGATGGAATTCAACTTGCAATCGGACAGATATTTAATAAGGAAGTAGATCATCTTTTCCCTTATTATCGCGATATGTTGACCAATATTTCAGCCGGCCTTACAGCAGAGGAGATTATCTTAAACGGGATATCCAAGGCGGCCGACGTAACCTCAGGAGGCAGGCACATGTCGAATCACATCGGTAAACCGGAATGGAATATTCACAACGTTTCATCTGCTACCGGAAATCATACATTGCATGCCGTTGGGGTAGCACGTGCGATAAAATATTATAAAGGAAAAGGAGTGGCAATCAGCTCACAGGGAGAATCATCTGTTTCGGAAGGATATGTTTATGAGGCTATTAATGGTGCATCAACAGAAGAACTTCCTGTTATCTTTGTTTTTCAGGACAACGGATACGGAATTTCTGTGCCCAAAAAGGATCAGACTGCCAACCGAAAAGTCGCAAATAATTTCACAGGCTTTAAAAATCTGAGAATTATTCATTGCAATGGCAAGGATGTCTTTGATTCTATGAATGCAATGACTGAAGCTAAAACCTGGTCACTGGAGCATCAGCAACCGTGCATCGTTCAGGCTAATTGCATTCGGATTCACTCACATTCCAATTCAGACAGGCACGATCTATATCGTAATGAAGCTGAATTAGGGTATGTTTTGGAATCTGATCCCCTATTGAAATTTAAGCGGATGTTAACGCGTTATGAACGTCTGACCAAGGAAGAGATGAATGCAATTGAAGATCGCGCAAAAGAGGAGGTTAAATTGGCTCACAGAGCTGCTATGGCATCACCCGATCCTGATCCGGCTTCAATCTACGATTTCATTATCCCCGAGCCTTATGCCGCCTCCAAATACCCTGATGGTTTACATAACTTTACCGGAGAAAAGAAAAAGCTGATTGAAGGTATTAATGAAACTTTAAAAGCCGAATTCCGTTTAAATCCGGATACTTTTATCTGGGGGCAGGATATTGCCAATAAGGAAAAGGGTGGAATATTTAATGTTTCAAAAGGGATGCAGCAGGAATTTGGTCCTGAGCGCGTATTTAATGGTCCAATTGCAGAAGATTTTATTACTGGAACTGCAAATGGGATGTCCCGATATAATGATAAAATCCGTATTGTTGTTGAAGGTGCTGAATTTGCCGATTATTTTTGGCCGGCAATGGAGCAATACGTAGAAATGACCCACGAATATTGGCGAACAAATGGTAAATTCAGTCCGAACGTTACTATTCGCTTAGCTTCGGGAGGCTATATCGGTGGTGGGTTATACCACTCGCAATCGACAGAGGGTGCGCTGGCAACATTCCCGGGTATCCGAATCGTATATCCATGTTTTGCAGATGATGCGGCAGGATTACTGCGTACCTCAATGCGCTCAATGGGTCCAACATTGTTTCTGGAACCGAAGGCACTCTATAATTCACCTGCTGCTTCAGCGCCTGTTCCTGAAGATTTTGAGGTTCCTTTTGGAAAAGCCAGAATTCGACGTGAAGGAACAGACTTAAGTATAATAACTTATGGTAATACAACTCATTTATCACTTAAAGTTGCAGAACGCTGTGCGAAGGAGGGAATTAATATTGAAGTAATGGATATCCGATCTTTGATCCCACTTGATAAAGAAGCGATCCTGAATACTGTCAAGAAAACAGGCCGGGTTTTAGTCGTCCATGAAGATAAAGTTTTTGGTGGTTTTGGTGGCGAGATTGCAGGAATAATCAACGAAGAGGCCTTTGAGTTTCTGGATGCACCCGTTCGCAGAGTTGGATCTGCCTTTACGCCTGTTGGTTTTAACCGGATTCTGGAAGCTGCTGTTTTGCCTAACGAGGATAAGATCTATGCCGCAGTTCAGGATTTATTAAAGTACTGATTGCTCAATTATTAAAAAAAAAAGTTTATATTCGTAAAAACAATCGGATGAAGTCTGTTCAGATGATACATCCGGCATTATTTTAAAGTAGTATCGAATGGGAAAGATTGGCCTTTTTTATAGTTTTAAATCAAAAAAAACGGCAAAGATTGCCGGAATTATTCATAACGCATTCTCTGGAGTTGAAGTGCAACTGGTAAATGTTGATGAAGTTCATGAAGCACATTTTCAGGAATACGATCGGATGATTTTTGGTGTTCCAACCTGGTTTGACGGAGAATTACCAAATTACTGGGATGAATTGCTTCCGGCCCTTGAAGAGGTCGATTTTACGCATAAACAAATTGCCATCTTTGGATTAGGAGATCAAAAAGGGTATGCTGAAAATTTTTGTGATGCAATAGGGATCATGGCCACATTTTTTGAAGAAAAAGGGGCTCAGATAGTCGGTAATTTTCCTGCAGAAGGATATACTTTCGAGAAATCAAAAGCTTTAAAAGAAGGTCAGTTCAGAGGCTTGCCGCTAGACCAGGAAAATCAGGCCAGGTTAAGCCACAAAAGAATTGAAAACTGGGTGGAAATCCTTAAAAAAGAGTTTAACCTTTAAATTTGTCAATATAGGGTCATTAACCGCTGAACCATTATAGTTTGGCAGCATTTTAACCATGCGTTTTTATGCTTAGAATAGTTCGCCAGCTCTTTTATTATTCGTTAGTCATTCTGCCTTTATATATCGTTATAAAGGCAGAAATTTATCAGTCAAGATACTGGCATGAAATTATTCGGGTCAGAGATATTCAACTGACAGTTGCCGATTCTATTGTTTTTCAGTCAGACTCTACATTAATTCCTGTAAATTACATTGGTTCGATTGATTTTCGCAATGTAGATCCTGATAAGCGGAAGGACCTTTTTATTATGCATATCCTTCCGGCTATTGTAATTACAAGGGAGCGGTTGTTGGATGATTTACACCATGTTGAATTTATCGAAAACCGCGCAAAAACGCGAAAACCGATCTTAAAATCGGATTCTACTTTTCTCGTTGCAATAAAATTGAAATATGAGACCGATTCATTAAATGAATTAAGGAAACGTATTTACCCTCATCCTGTTAGCCTTGCACTGGCGCAGGCAGTTTTGGAATCTGGATGGGGAACATCCAACGTATTTCGAAACGGAAATAATATTTTTGGAATTATGTCCTTTTCAAGCGATGATCCACGCTCTTTAATCCAATATAACGAGGGTGATGACGATCGGTATATCCGCACCTATAACTCTATTTTAGAGTCAGTTGAACACTATTACCTGCTTGTCTCCACGGTATCCTCCTACAGGCGATTCAGAGATAAACGGTGGGAGGGAAGGGGATCTTCTCAATTATTGCGTTACCTTGGGCGGTATCATGAAGGATCTAACCAGTATGCAGAGATGGCCCAGTCGATAATCGCCAGCAACAACCTTGAAAAATTCGATAATATTGTCGTTGATCCCAGATACACGGAGATAATATCTCTTGGAAAATTCTTAATGAAATATTAATGATTTGATAATCAAATTGATGATTGTAAATTGCATTATAGCTCTAACTTTGCAGAAAAATTTGAAACATGAGAATGAAAATTAAAAAGACAATCGCCATTGTAGCTCACGACAACCGGAAGAAAGATATGGCAGAGTGGGTCGGATACAACTGGAAGGAATTGGCTCAACATACCCTCGTTTGCACAGGGACAACCGGAAAAATGGTTGAAGATACGATCACTGCGAAATGCAAGGAATTCGATGCTATGCCACCACAAGTAATCATCTTAAAATCAGGTCCGTTAGGTGGTGATCAGCAACTTGGATCAATGATTTGTGAAGGGAATGTGAATCTGCTGATCTTCTTCTGGGATCCGATGCAGCCACAACCGCATGATGTAGACGTTAAGGCATTGCTGAGAATCGCAGTACTTTACAATATCCCGACTGCCTCAAACCGGTCAACAGCCGATTTTATAATATCTTCACCATTATTCCATCTTGATTATAAGCCGATTATAAAAGATTATTCGGCATATATTACCCGTAAGGTAGAATAAACTAAGAGGATGTATCAAAAGCCTTTTTTAACCGCAGAGAACGCTAAGCAGGCACAAAGTTAAATCATTGTAAATATGAACTTTGCGATCTCTGCGATCGGCCAGCCGGCGGACTTTGCGCCCTTTTCGGTTTATTTTTGCACCTTTTGATACAGCCTCTATTTTCCCGAGGGGACAAACTTAAGTGAAACCGAATTAATACAGTATCTTAACCCGGTAGGTGGCGGCCCATCATTAAAGACATGACCCAAATGGGCCTCACAATTTGAGCAGGTGATCTCTGTCCTTATCATTCCAAAACTCTTATCTGTTATGATATTGATCGACTTAAGGTCTGTTACATCATTAAAACTGGGCCAGCCACAGCCGGATTTGAATTTTGATGCTGAATTAAATAATAAGGCATTGCAATTGGAGCAATAATAATTTCCCTTCTCGTAAAAGTCATAGTATTGCCCTGTAAACGGGCGTTCGGTCCCTTTTTTCCGGGTTACT
>CAIXCY010000117.1 GCA_903918045.1 uncultured Bacteroidia bacterium | reverse complement strand
GGGATCAAGTATCAGTTTTTCGAGTGATTCAAAACTCTTTGAACAGCCGTAAACTTTCATTAGGTTTTCTCGTCGGTCCTGACGCAAATCGCTAACTGCCTCAACAATGCAACCTGGATGTTCATGAAACTGGAAACCAGCACCAAAACGGCCACCAACAATTCCGATGCGGATTTTTCGAGGGTTAGACTGCCCGGCGGCAAAAGAAATTTTTGGTGCGATAGCGAGTGAGGCAATGGCTAGTCCGGAATTCCCAATGAATTTCCGTCTACTAGTATTAAGATCAGCTTTATTTTGAATCATTTATTCAGATTTTGTTATAAATTTTCAGTTTGGTAATAATTCTATTCTGGCTCTTTGACAAATATACACTCTTCCTTCTAACTTTAATAGGCGATAATAATTCTAGTTTAAAGAAATTGGATTGATTATTTAAACCATATTTAATCTTGTACGTACAAGTAAAAATATTATTTTTGAAAAAAATCTGTGATGGAAGAAAAAAGGTATCGTCTGGTTCAGAATTTTTTGAAACTTCAGATTCAGAAAGGCAATTTTGTAGTTGGAAGCTACCTCCCATCAGAAAATGAACTTTGCACAATGTTCGGCGTAACAAGAACCACTGTCCGGAAGGGGCTCGATGAGCTTACCAGAGAGGGGTTTATTGACCGGCAGCATGGAAAAGGAAGTATTGTCAGGGATCGCCGAAAATCTTTAGGTCTTTTGAATGTGAAAGGATTTTCTGAAGCTGTTGGGAAGGATTTATCTACTGTTTTCGTTCAGCATCCTAAAATTTCTTTATGGAATCCTGACACCCATTTTGCAATCAGTGAACAGGAATTTAAGGAGAAGTGTATCCATTTTTCCCGACTTAGATGTGTCTATGAAGTTCCTGTAATGATTGAATATAACTGGTTTGCAGATAACCGTCTTGAAGGATTTTCAGACATTGATTTTATCGAAGGGTCATTTTTCAAAACGCTTAGTCAACATTATCACATTGAGATTACCGGTTCAGAGCACGAACTTCGGTCAGAGCGTGTATCCAATGATATTGCGGCTCTACTCAAAATTCCGCAGGGTTCCCCGATTCTTCATATATCAGTGAAGTTTCACACTAGCAAAAATAATTTCTTCTTATACAGCGAGTTGTACTGTACTACTGAAAATTATCCGATTGGCAGCAGTTATCACCTTTAGATCAGAATTATATTATTCATAATTAATTTATTACGAAAATGACAAGAGTTAAAGAATTCGCAAAAATGATTGACCACTCAATCCTTCATCCAACAATGACTGATACAGATTTGATCAGGGAATGCGGTATTGCAAAAAAGTATGATGTGGCTTCGGTTTGTGTCAAGCCTTATATGGTAAAACAGGCCAAAGAATTGTTAAGCGGAACAGATGTCTTTGCAGGTTGTGTGATTGGTTTTCCTGCCGGAAATTCGACAATTGCGGTAAAAGTCTTCGAAGCAGAAACTGCCTGCCAGGAAGGTGCCGTGGAAATTGATATGGTGATCAATATTGGTAAAGCCCTTCAGGGAGATTGGTCTTACATTGAAGAGGAGATAAAAGCCATTACCGATTCAGTGCATCGTTATGGAGCTATTGTAAAAGTAATTTTTGAAACTGATTATATTTCTAATAATGAAGATATTATAAAGTTATGTGAGATCTGCACCAGAGTTGGAGCCGACTATGTAAAAACTTCATCCGGATTTGGTTTTATAAAAGGTTCTGATGGGAAATACAATTATTCAGGTGCAACAATTCCAAATCTAATTCTTATGAGGCAACATTCCGGACCGAATGTGAAAGTCAAAGCTGCCGGTGGCGTCAGAACTCTTGATCAATTGATTGAGGTCAAAGCTGCTGGTTGTGCCCGTTGCGGCGCTACTGCAACAGTAGCTATATTAGAGGAGGCAATGGTGCGATTTGGAGATGAATAGCATGAACCTCCCAAAAAACTTAATTTGCCGCAAACCAGTTCTGATTTTGTTAAAACTATTGTCCGGAATTTCAAGGAGGATTTCAGATTCTATTTTATTTCTTAGTATTCAGCCAGTTAAGCCATAGCTTTAAATTACTAGTCCATGAGGCTACATGTTCATTTTTAAGACCCAGTCCGAATCCATGTTCCCCCTCTGACAGGATGTGGAGCTCGGCAGGTATCTTTTTCTTTCGTAATGCTTTGTACATCAATAATGTATTTTCAACAGGCACTCCGGAATCGTTGTCTGCATGAACAAAGAAAGCTGGCGGCGTGTCCTCTTTAACCTGCAACTCACTGGAGTAATATTTCAGCAACTCAAGATCGGGATTCCTGCCAAGTAACCCTTCATGCGAACCTTTGTGGGAGCAGGAATCGGTGAACGAAATTACAGGGTACATCAGGACCATAAAATTAGGCCGGCAGCTCTGTTTTTCAACCGAATCTTTTGAGGCTTTATCACCGTAATCGAAATGAGTTCCTAAAGTTGAGGCAAGATGGCCTCCTGCAGAAAACCCCATTATTCCAATTTTTTCAGGATTTATGTTCCATTTTGCCGCATTGTGACGAACCAGTCTCATGGCGCGTTGTGCATCCATCAATGGCGCCTTGTGAGGCTCAATACAATTTCCATACGTTGGCAGCCGGTATTTCAGGACAACAGCCGCTACCCCGATTGAGTTGAAATACCTTGCGATATCTGTTCCCTCCAGATCATAGGCAAGTACCCAATATCCACCGCCCGGACAGATGACCACTGCCTGACCTGTTGCAAATCTTGGACTTGGCAAATACACTGTTATATCGGGTGTTTGGACGTTGCTAATAAGGATGATATCTTTTTTCTCAATTTTTTCAGTGGCTCCGGTAAATTTGGAATTTGGGATCTCTCCGGTATACAACGGAACACGGAAATCCTGGCAATAGGTATTTAAAGTAGGGGCGAAAAGTGAAATTAACAGTAAGGCGGTTGTTGTTTTCATGGACTTAGCTTCTCTGATTAGTTATATTTTATTTTCAGCTTTTAAAGTGGGAAAGCGTCGATGGCAGACAAAGGTAGCTTCTATTTGTTCAGAATTGCAATTATTTTGGAAATCGATTTAATTACGATCAATATTTAGCTTCAAGGCAAAATAGGAAAAGGGAATTGGCTATTAACCTATTCCCTTTTTCATCAGCATTTTCCGGAATTTAATTAGTTAAAGAGGGATTTGAATAAATTTTGATTCAGGGTTTTGGGTCAGAGGCATCCAGCCAACTTCCGTCCATCCTGAATTACTTTCGATTAAACCAAAATTCACAAAGCCCTTGAGGGTACCCAAAACACTTCGTTTGACAGAGAATTCAATAACTTTTTTCCCATCTACAATTTTAAACGAAGAGAATTGAAATGTCTCCCCAAAAGTGGAAACGGGATTCCAGGCCCAGTCATTTCCCGGACCAACATGGGCAAAAACATCACCCCATCCACCAGAAACAGAACCTTCACACAGAAAATCTGCTCCTGATCCGGATGGAAACATCCAGCTTTTCAGGCCGGTTTCAGGATTATTATCGGAATCGAGGTAAAGATCCATAATATCAAGATTTAAATTGGCTGTCCCTTCGAGGTAGAAGTTAATGTATGTACTTGAAGCGAAAGTTTTTACTCCCAGAAGGGTGCCGCCGGTACCCGCAGTGTTGACGTGTGTATAATCAACATAGGTCCAGTCAGTAAAATCACCATCAATCTTGATATTTGGTCCGATAATTAGAACCGTATCACTGAAAATACTTGTTTCACTTAGATTTTTTGCAGTTAATTTTACCAGATATTGTCCTTTATTCGAAAACACATGCATTGGATTGGATTGGGTTGATCCCTCTTTCTGATCGCCAAAGTCCCAGACATAGTCGGTTGAATTTGTTGAGAAATTTGTAAAATTCACTTTAAATCCATCTGCGATATAACTGAATACGGCCTTAGTGCCGCTTGAGGTATCTTTTTTCTTACATGAAACTGTGATTGCCATTGTCAAAGCAATGCTCATTAAAAACCATGTATTTTTCATATTGTGGATTGTTATAATGATTATTAATTCATTTTTTTAATCAGCTTAAGATTATTGTGCCGTAATTTTTACCTGATGATTTAATTTATTCATTCCGCTGGTTTCATCCCAGGTTGTTGTATTAGCCAAACGGACCGAGTATTCTATCCTGTTTTTGAGTTTTTCGGCACTATCTGTAATTTTAAGATACAGCTCATAGTCTCCGGTAGGAATTCCCGTTGTTTTTACATTTTGTGTAATAGCTAATAATCCATAGGGTTTGCAAGCCCGTATTTCAACAGGAAGTTCGACAGAATAACTTGTTCCCGATACTATATTTTTAAATATCAGACTTGTGATTTTCGAATTGTATAATGGTGCAAATCCCCTGTTCGTAAGTGTAATATCCAATTTGTAATCCTGATCGGCAACCACCTGATTTGGCAGTTTAGCACTTACAAGGAGAAGTCTGTAACCCAGGCTTCGTTGAAAATCTTCAAAACAACCTGAGTTTCTCCAGACATCCAGCGTAGGCTGGTAATAATCAAGATTCAGGTAGGTCCATTTTAACAACTTCATTTCGGCAGTGGCTGTTGAGCATCCGGGTGTTGTAGCTTCAGGAGGGCATGTTTCGCCACCAGTTGGCACATATAATGCTTCATTACTAATATAGTTTTTATCTGCTATAACATTTGAATAAGTGCCATAATCAGTGCCTCCGGTTAAAAAGCAATCATTATGATGTCCCACCCTTGCACGCATATCACTTGTATAGGCAATGCCAGATTCAATTGGCAATGCATTATTGAAAATTTGTTGTTTTACTCCGGGTGTGCGAACCTGTACCATTATCACAGGAGGCAATACAGAGAGTATTTTGAAGAGGACGGTTTTCTCATTTTCAGCGGTTGCCAGGCCGTTACTCGAACTATGCCATTCTCCCCATGCCCCAATAAAACCTGCCTGAAAAAAGGCAATTACATCACTGTTTTCTTCAAAAATTGGTTTAAGCTGATCGAGATGCTGTTCGATGATTGTTAAAGGGGCATCGGTTCCAGCCATATCGTCGGTGTATGCAAAACGCAAGACGCACTTAACACCAGCATCCCGGAGTTTATTCATATCCGATTGAATCAATGAAAGTTCGGTGTCACTGAGGATCTTATCCTTAAATTTCTCAAGGTAATAGAATCTCAGGATCATTGAGACACTTTGCCCTTTAAGAGATGCAAGAGTTGAAGTGCTAAGCCCGGATCCTTCAGAATATACGATCAGATTGTGGATAAAACCACGTTCAGGATTTGGAAATATATCCATGGACTGTTCATACTGAATAGTTGTAGTATTTACTGCTACATCTTTCTCTTTGGCTTTCTGGCATCCTAAGCATAAAAGTAATCCAATACACATCATTAACAGGGTGGTTAACAGTATTTTCATCATTTTTGGATTAAGTGATAATATGTATTTTCAGGGAGCATCAATTGTATCCTGGATTCTGGATAAACAACCCTTTTCCTTCGCTTACTGTTTTTAGCGAGAATGGAAAAACAACCTTTGACTGATTGGCATAGGATGATTGTGTCAGCTCAATACAACGGGATACGAATTTTCCATGACGAATCAGATCAGCGCGGTATTGACCATTTTCGCACCAAAACTCGTGACTCCTTTCGGTAAGAATCAAATCATTAAATGCTACAAGAGAACTGAAACCTGCAATGTCTTTATTTGCTAAACCTGCACGGCGACGTACTTTATTAACAAGCTCCATCGCTTCGGCATTAGGACCTGAGATATTGGCAATGGCCTCGGCTTTGGAAAGTAAAACATCCGCATATCTGTATAGTATTATATCTACCGTTGAAAGTGATGTCGTTCTTTGATCGTCGGGATTTATTTTTAAGGGTATTGGTCCAAGATCCATCACATTTCCCGGATTGCTGCGGTTATAGGTATTCCCATCGGTACCGGTATATTCGGAAATAAGCATTGTTTTTCGAATATCTGATGCTTCGAAAGAATCATAAAAATACCAGGTGCTTTGGACCGTTTCCCAACCCCCTTTTACAGGATAGTTGGATGGGAGTACCATCAGTTGCCATTGGTTTTCACTTGTTCCATCATAATTGCACGGTATCGCAAAAATCACTTCATTGCTTTTCGAAGCTCCGTTTAAACCCCACATTCCCACATAGTCAGGATCGAGTACGAAATGGTTATAGGCGATGATCTGATTTGAGGCTGCAAGTACTTTTTCCCATTGTTTTTCATGTAAATACAAACGAATGAGTAACATCTGTGCAGCAGCCTTACTAAAACGACCGTATTCGTTAGCGCCGGGTTCAGGCAGTTCTTTGGTTGCCTCGGTTAGATCGGATTCGATAAATGAGACCATTTCAGCATTTGTTAACCTTGCCAGTGGTTTCTCGACCATTGGCTGTTTAAGTACTTCAAGTGGCGCAATAACCAACGGTCCGTATAGATCGAATAAGTCGTAGGCTAACATTCCTCTTGCACACCGAATTTCCGCAATAGCTCTTTTCTTTACAGTATCGCTGACCTTGGATTGGTTTATCTGATCAATAGTAAGTGTCATCCGGCTGATCTTGTTATAATACCAGTCGTAGAAAAAAGTTATTTCCGGATTGATTGGTGAATAATTTAGCAAGTGACCATATTGTTGAACGCTGAATTTTCCGGAAAGGATTTCAGTTGTAGCATCACAAACAAACATAAGACCTCTTTCGGAAGTAGTGTTAATCCCATCCCACCACGAACCTCTGAGTGGGTAGTAGCAGGCAAATACCATTGCCTGAATATCTGCCTCTGACTGTGGAAATATACTTGGGTTAATTTCAGCGTAGTCAACAGGCACCAGATCTTTGGTACAGCTGTTTAACAGGATTATAGCCAGTATAAATATGATTATCTTTTTCATGATTCTTTTATTTTATGGTTAGAAAACAATGTTTATACCCAATGTAAATGTTTTAACATTGGGATATGCCGCCGTGTAAGAATCTGTTTCAGGGTCGACTCCTGTGTATGGAGTGAGGACAAACAGGTTCTGGGCATCAACATGTACGCGGGCCTCGCTTAAAATCTTACCAAACCACCTCGAAGGAAGCTTATAGCCTAAGGTTATATTCTGTAACCTCACATAACCTGCCTTCTGAAGGAAAAAATCTCCAACACCATAAGGGGACCAACCATAAAATGAGCCCGGATGTGTTGTTGATGGATGATCAGGTGTCCAGCGATCTTTAACTGTGCGTAGCGCATTATAGCCATTGCTGTAAATCCCTGCAGCACTTACCCCATAAGTTGTATAATTGGGGTCAGCCATCTTTTGCCCGAGCATTCCATTAAAGTCGAAATTAAGTGTAAAATTTTTATAAGTGAACATGTTGGATAAACCAAGGATTAATTTTGGGTCCGCAGTTCCAATAAGTTTTGTATCAGCATCATCAATAATACCATCGGGTTTTCCTGTTCGTAGGAACCTTCCGTTTGCATCAACTTTTGGATTACCGTTTTCATCCCGTGTAAATCCGTCGATATCTGCAATTTTTATTGAACCCGGTTTTAATTCCGGTTGTGCAGGGACAACATCTCCGATTTGCATTATACCGGCAGATATCCTTGAATAGACTGCCCTGATTGGATCTTTTGCGCTCTCATATACCGCAGGTTTCCAATCATCGGCCCTTTTTCTCCAATTATCCTTAAATTTTGATACAGTCCACATCGTTTTCCATTGAAAATCTTTGTGCACAATGTTGTGGGTGACCAGTGAAAATTCAAATCCTTTCCCTTGTGTTTCACCAACATTAGCCATTACGGCGTTTATCTCATGATAGGAATTAATTGGTTTCATTGATAAAAGGTCGGATATAATCCTGTTGTATAATTCAAAAGATCCACTGATGCGGTCTTTAAATAAACTGAAGTCAATACCAAGGTTGGCCTCTGTTGTAGTTTCCCATTTCAAATCCGGATTCTCAAGGCGTGATAACGAAACCCCGATATTCTTTACCTCATCCCCCGTAAGGTATGCTGGATAGGCCGAATAAGCGGCAAAGGCATTACTTCCGATTGAAGCGTTTCCGGTCGAACCGTAACTAAACCTGAATTTCAATTGAGACAGTACCTTTTTAGTTGCCGACATAAAGGATTCTTCAGCAATATTCCAGCCAACTGCAACAGATGGGAAGGTAGCCCATTTCTTATTTGCCGCAAATACACTGGCGCCATCGGTTCGTAATGTTACTGTAAGCAGATACCTCTCTTTGAAAATATAATTCAGTCGCCCAAAATAGGAAGCAATCAGATTATCCTGACCTGAGGAACTCATTGTTTTTGTCCCTGTGCCGGCGTTGAGGTTATTCCAAAGAAATGCATCTGAAATAAATCCTGTGTTTCCCTCGTTATTATCCCTGTCAATAAATTTCTCCTCCGAAACACCGGCAAGGAGGGTTAACTGGTGATCATGTCCGATGTTTTTAATGTAATTTACAGTAGCTTCGAGAAGGTAATCGTTTTTATCGATTGTACCGATTGATGCTTTTCCGTTTTCAAGAGCCCCGTGAAGCGTTGTTTTCGGCAAATAGGTCCAACGGTTTGTAACCCCGCGATCCATGCCGGCCTTTAGTTTTATAACAACATCCTTTACAGGAGTTATGTCAAGGTATGAATTGACAAGCGTGCGTTCTACCCTACCCAAATCGGTAATAGTCAATAATGAATATGGATTTGGCTGAAGTGAAAGCTGGGGATTGAGAGGATAATTTCCGTTTTCATCGATAGCCCTTATGTGTGGTCCCTGTTGAATTGCTGCACGAATGATCCCCGAGTTTTCATACTGATCTCCACCAAGACTGCTGTTTTTATTGTTGATCCGGCTGAATGCAAAAGTTACCCCTAATTTCAAATATTTATTGAGCTCCTGGTCAATATTGGCACGCACAGAATAGCGCTGAAACCCGGCGTTTTTTATGATTCCGTCCTGGTTGTAATAATTACCTGAAATTAAATACTTTGTAACTTTATTTCCACCATTCACCGATATATTATGTTGTTGGATGCTTCCGTCGCGGGTAACGAGCGAAAGCCAGTCAGTTCCACGACCAACATTATTGATTGCATTTTGAGTGTAGAGTTTATAGTAATTGCCGTTTACGGGATTTGCCTTTGCTTCAGCCATCGTCCGGTTACCGTAGGGGGTTACATTATTATCAAAAACCCATTGTTCATAAGCCGCTTCATTGCGTACCTGCATCCATTCGTTTAGAGGTAAAACATCGAACGAGTTATTATACTTCTGATAAGCCGACGAAGTAGAATACTGAACAGTAGGCTTCCCTTCCTTGCCTCTTTTGGTGGTTATAAGAATTACTCCATGTGCAGCTCTTGATCCATAAATGGCTGTGGCACTTGCATCTTTTAGCACCTCCACTGACTCTATGTCGTTAGGATTAAATGAATTGAGAATACTTTGGGTTCCAGCCACATACCTTCCTGTACTTGCTGGTTGCTGCAAGTCTGAAATTGGAAAACCATCGACAACAATAAGGGGGGCATTACTCGCATTTACCGAGCCGGCTCCCCTGACAAGGATGTCAAGACCACCACCGGGTTGTGCACTGTTTTCCCGAATCATTAGACCTGCAGCTTTTCCTTTTAGGGCATGTCCAATATCTGAATTTGATGAAATGATGATGTCATTGGCCTTGATTGAGGATATTGCACCTGTCAGGTCTCTTTTTTTCTGAGTCCCGTATCCAACAGCAACAATTTCATTCAACCCAACTATTTCTTCCTCCATGGCTATGGTAATTTCCGTTTTGGTTCCCAAAACAATTTCCTGACTTCTCATCCCAATAAATGAGAGTTGAAGTGTTTTACTATCAGAGGGTACCTGAATCTTAAAACTACCATTTGTATCTGAAATTATCCCGATATTTGTTCCCTTGACAACAATAGTTACCCCGGGCAGGGCTATCCCCTTGTTGTCTGTGACGTGTCCCGAGAGTTCTCTATTTCCTGGTTGTTGAGAAACCGTTGAGCCGGGCTCTGTAACTGAATGCTCTTTTTTTGCTATAACAATTTGTCTGTCAAAGACTTTAAAGGTATTTTCTGATGTGCTAAATACCTTTTCCAGAATTTCTTCTACTGTTTCATTTGTCGCATTAACAGAAACTTCTCTATTTAGGTCAATAATATTGTCATAATAAACAAAAATAAATTCACTGGTGTTTTCGATTTTGTCGAATAGCTGCCTGACAGTGATATGCTCAAGATCCAGCGTAAATCTGGCATTTTGTGAATAGCTGGTTTTGGCAGAGACTGTTGCTAATGAAATGATTAAAATCAGTGAACATAATTTCATAATCAATATGAATTTTTTAAAGTTCCGAATGTACGGAACCAATAACCCGAATTTTTGCATAAATTTGTCTGGTTTTAATTTGTTTTAAAAATTTCGATTTGAGTTAAAACTTATGACAGGCTATACTGCAATATGGCCTGTCATTTTTTTTGTGTTGTTAATTCATTGGCAGTTAGATTTAATGTGTTAGTTATTAGGATTTATACTCTTTTTTTAATCTTTGGCTATAAGAGAAATTGTATTGTTTAAAATCGTAAATTTTAAGGGAGCAGTTGCACAGATCACCTTAAGGACGTCTTCACAATTATTTTTCAGATCAAGTTTCCCGGTAAGGGTCATGCTGTTGATCCTTAAATCCGTATAATTGATTTTCACATCATAATATCTTGATAACTTTCGGATTATCGATTGAATTTGTTCCTTGTTGCAGAGCATCCAGCCATCTTTCCAGGCGACATATTCAAAAACATTTGTATTTTCGAGGGTCGATTTTTTGGTTAATTTCTGATAATTCAGGATCTGATTTGGTTTCATTACCTGGACTTCAATAGGGGATGAAGCCTGCACTGAACCTTCGAGGAGTACAACAGACACATGATCATCATCTTTATAAGCAGAGATATCAAATTTGGTGCCCAGTACCTTAACTTTTATATGGTCGGTGACCACGAAGAAGGGTTTTAATGCATCATGAGCTACTTCCAGATACCCTTCTCCCTCAATATAGATCTCTCTGGATTTTCCGGTGAACGCTACAGGATAAATTGCATGACTGCCTGAGTTAAGCCAAAGCTTTGTTCCGTCTGCAAGTTCAATACTTGACCGTTTTCCCCTGGGGACCATTAATTGATTCATCTGAATGATTTCAGTACTTTTATTTAATTCCTCTGTCTGCACCTGTTTACCTGTTTTGGCCTCAAGTTTCCCATCCTGATTATATTTCAGATTTACCTCTTTGGAAGTAAAGGTCTGTTGCGTGTGGTTTGCAAATACAAGTTTTATGTCGGTTCCGGGATCTGAAGTAATCGCAATCGATTGATAATCAATGGAAATAGAGTCTTTTGGATTTGTACGGGTGATGAACCATCCGGAGAGGCCAATTATCAGTAGAATTCCCGCTGCCACTGACCATTTTCTGAGTTTAAGAAATCTCGCAGATCCTGAATTCTTACTATGTTCTATTTTGTCCCATATTTCTGAAACTTCCTTATCAGAAAGGGATTTTTCATTTCTGGCAAATCCTTTGATCAGAAAACGGGCACGTTCGAGCTCTTTTTTCCGTGTCGGATTCTCTCTCAGGTATTTTTCCCAGACTTGATCTGAAATGGCAGTGGGATTTAACACCCAATCTATAAATGAGGGATCATGGATAAATTCAAATAAATTGCGTTCGATTGAAGGCTTCATGTAAAATCATTTTCTCTAATAAGGAAGAGTTGTTGATTTTGTACTCATTGTTTTTTAATTTAATTTCTAAAAACGAATATTTTGTAATTTTATAGCTTAGAAAGGGGGTATAGCGTGGAAATATCTATAAAAGGAGCTAGTCGGGAGGTTATGTCAGGTTCCTGGGTTTGGATCCCCGATGGAGAAAGAGTAAAAACAGGTTATTAGGAAAGCTCTCCCTCAGTTTTTCGAGCCCCCTGAAAACCAGATTCCGGGTAGACTGGTAATTTAATTTCATCACCAAACCTATCTCTTCATAGCTTAGTTCTGAAATGAATTTTAAATATATGGCCTCTTTTTGCCTAGGACTAAGTGTATCCATGGCTTTATTTAGTTGCTTGTAACGAATTAACTCAGATTCACTTTCGACCAGCTCTTCTTCAACTGATATGGAATAATGAAAGGGAAGGTGTTCAGAATCAAGGGCACTGAATATTCCACCAACATTCAAGGACTTGATAATTTTCCTTTTTAATGATTTGAAAAGGTAAAGTTTGATATTGTTTGTAACGCTCAGTCTTGAACGGTATTTGGCAAGTTCGATAAAAACATCATGAATGCAATCCTTTACAAGTGCTTCATTGGTCGTGAAATGGCACCCAAATCTAAATAATGAGTGGACATGATTATTGTAGATAATCCGAAATGCATCTTCCTTACCTTTAATAAAATCGCTCCATAAGATCGTATCTGAATTGATCTGGTATTCTTTGCCCATTCATTGTGCTCTATTATTCGCCTACAGCTTTCAAAGATAGAATTTTTAGAAAGCAATAAGAAAATTCAAAATAAAGGAATATTTACTCAACCCAATCAGGATTCTTTAAAAATTGGGTTTTAAAACTCTAACCAACTAATTTGAGAAGATCCTTTTTACGATTGAATGTCGCAATTGATGCGGGAATGTCCAGGTAAATTATTCCATTTCTCATTCATATACCGGTAATACCTCTCGATTTTATGCGGGTTGTACAGAAAATAAACAACATAATAATCGAAAATCCATTCCAGCTTCTCTGTCAGATTTTTCATCATTTATGTCTTTTATTATGTTTGAAACTTACATGAAGTTACGAAATGAATTAGTCATTTGCAATTTTATAGACGTATTTTCCTGAACCTACTTTGCAGAAATATTTACCCGAGCTGGTTTTTAGCACTTGTGTTTTTTTGCCGTTTTCAGTAACTGAGTTTTGATCAGTGGTTGGAAAATAGACAATCGCAGTGGTATTTGCAGGAATCTCCACCTTCATCGTTAACCCTTTATTCTCTTTCTTCCACTCACTCCGGATTATTCCATAAGGTGACTGGTAGCTCGTTTTTACCCATTTGAGATCACCCACGATTTCGGGACGAATGATTATATTTTTGAATCCGACGCTGTTCTCATCCTGTTTTATCCCCCCCAGACCTGTGTAAAACCACTCCATTAAGTGGCCTAACATTAAATGGTTATTCGAAACCTCTTCAAGCGCCGGCCACGATTCTGTAAGAGCGGTTGCCCCTTTTTTGAGTTGAAAACCGTAACCGGGAACATCATTCCTGAAATTCATGTCAAACAGCAATTGCGATCCGCCACCCTCTTCGAGCGCCTTCACAAGAAAATGGAAGCCGATATCCCCTGCTGTTAATGCTTTGCCTGAGGAGGTTATCGAATCAACAAGATTATTGAATACTGCTTTCCGATTGTTCTCATCAACCAATCCAACCACCAGGGGCATCGACATGGCTGTCTGACTGCCAGTGGAGTAAACCTTCGTATTGGGATTAAAGAATTTGGTGTTAAAAGCGTTTTTCACTTCTGTGGCGAGGGTGTTCATCCTGGCGGCATCCTCCTTATGATTGGTGAGTTCCATCATTTTTGAAAGAAGTACGATATCATAATACCAGATAGCCGTTGCTGTGAGCGCCCTGGGGGTGAGTTGCGCTTCTCCCGGAGTATTTGGACCGTAGTCGAACCAATCGCCTAAACCGTGCGAAAGAATATGATGGTCTGCCTTCGTTCCAAGATAATTGACATACTTTGTCATCATCGGTAATGCCTCTTCAACAACGGATAAGTCACCATACCACTGCCACACCATCCAGGGGAGAATCACCCCTGCGCTTCCCCATTCGGGCGAATCGCGGAAGCCACGCTCGAATGGGACAAATTCGGGTGCGATATCGGGAACGAGTCCTTCGGGTGTCTGATCAACGATCATATCGCGTATAGCCTTCCTGTAGATGGAATAATAATCGTAATTATAAAACATCGAGGCGCCCATCAGGTAGGTTTGTTCCAACCAGCCCAGCTTCTCACGGTGAGGACAATCAGTGATCACGCTTTGTGTATTACTGCGAATCGCCCAATCGATCAAGGTATAAATCTGATTGAAAAGCTCATTGGAACTGTTAAACTCCCCTTTTTTTTCTGCTGAATTACACGTGTGAAGCATCTTCAGATCATTAATTTGCGGCTTGTTTGCAATTTTTTCGGATGAGGGTGCTGCACCTTCAACCATTAAATATCTGAAACCATAATAGGTAAAACGGGGTCGCCAGGTTTCTACCCCATCCCCTTTGAGGGTGTACGAATAATAGTATGGACCCCCTGATGCGTTTTGGTTTATTTGTTTCTCTTTGGTAATTAGTTCACCCGGAGTTAGTTTAATCACTGAGCCCTTCTTGCCGCTTACTTTGAGTTCAATAATTCCGGAACAGTTTTGCCCGAAATCGATCAGATATTGGCCCGGCTTTTGTTGTTCTGTTTTTTTAATTTGGATTATTTCTCTTACAGTCAGAGGATTATCTGTTTCTGCAATCAGGTTTTCCGAAGGTATCCTGGCAGAGCGGGCATCGTTCCAGTTTTTATCGTTAAAACCAGGCATATTCCACCCTTTCTGCTCAAGCGTAGCATCATAATCTTCACCACCATAGATGCTTGAAAACAGGATAGGGGAGGGGGCACATTTCCAGTCATTTCCTGAAACTACGACTGATGATGTCCCATCGGCATAATCGATCTTTAGTTTGCTAATCATCTTAGGGTAGTCGTACGCTATAACCAGTTTGCGGTACCTTTCACGGTTGATATTAAAGAATCCGTTTCCAACCAGTACAGCAATGGCATTCTGCCCTTCGCTAATTTGAGAGGTGACATCATAGGTATTGTAAAGCGATACCTTGGCATAATTGGTCCAGCCCGGTGATAAGAAACTTTCGCCAATCTTTTTACCGTTGATTGAAGCCTCGTAATGTCCTAATCCGCTGATGTATAATTTTGCATTTGCAATTTTCTTTTCGACTTTAAATTCTTTTCGGAAGATTGGGACGATGCTCCGCTTGATTGCTTTGTTTCCCAGTTCATTTCCGTCACCATGGACTCCCGGAATAACTTTCATTGAATCGGGAAGGATGTCATAACTGATCCAGATCGCT
>CAIXCY010000116.1 GCA_903918045.1 uncultured Bacteroidia bacterium | reverse complement strand
TGTTTTTGTCAGACAATTGGAGAAAATGAATATTGAAATTATTGCTTACCAGGATGGAATTGGCGTAAACTCGACAAAATTGGGAGAACCCTCCCGCTATTTTGAAAACTTAGCCAAAGCACATCAAAAAGCCTCACGCGCCAGAATCTGGGCCGACATGGAACTGTTCTATTTCGAAGATAAAACCAAAGGAAATCTCCTGCCGGCCGATTTTGATACCCGCATATTAAAACAGATGGAGGAGCTATCCCCTTTTGTCGATAAGATTTTGTGCTATCAATACATTGGCTGCATGAATAAACCAGGTTCAAAAGCCTATGCCGGTCATGAAAATCAGGAGTCGGTGAGATTATACAACCAATACAAAAACTGGCTTCACACTTCATACAAAGAGTAGATGAGAACAATATTCATATCTTTTTTGCTTCTGTTATCTGTTTGGGCAAGTGCCCAGCTTCCCCTCCGGTTACCCTCCATTCTCTCCGACCACGCAGTATTGCAACAAAATGGGGAGGTCAGAGTATGGGGATGGGGCCCAGGTGCATCGAAGGTTGCCGTGGTTTGCAGCTGGAATAAATCAGACACGGTCTTTGCGTCAATCGGCCCCGATTGTGACTGGGAAACTGTGATAAAAACACCTCTGGCAGGGGGGTCACACACAATCCAGTTCATTTGCGATAAACAGAAAATAACTATCGGGGATATTGTTTTTGGAGAAGTGTGGCTCTGCTCCGGTCAATCGAATATGGAGTTTAATCCCAAATGGGGCATTACAGATGCCGGCGATGGGTTGAAAACCTGCCGAAACGACCAAATTCGTTTTTTCAGGATCGGGCAAGCCTACGATAAATTTCCACAGACCAGATGTGAAGGTAAATGGGAATTGTGCGATGAAAATACAATGCCCGAATTCAGCGCTGTCGGGTACTACTTCGGTCGCAGGTTAAACGATCAGCTGAAAGCACCGGTAGGCTTGATCGGATCATACTGGGGTGGAACCTGTATTCAATCCTGGATCCCTGCCGAAGTCTTCGCTAAAGATCCGGAATTGGAAAAAATGAACAGGAACATCGAACCATGGGGGTTTGCACCAAAAGGGGCAAAGGTGCTATACAACGCGATGATCCATCCGTTTACTCCCTACCGGATCGCAGGAATAATCTGGTATCAGGGAGAGGCCAATGTAGCCACAGAATATAGCGAATATGCGGCCCTTTTTTCGGGTTTAATCGGGGGATTGCGAGATGCATTTAAAAACAATTTCCCGTTTTACTTTGTCCAGATTGCACCATGGAATGGCTATGAGGGGATAAAAAGCGCCCTTCTGCGCGAACAGCAGGAACTGACTTTGAAATTGCACGGTACCGGCATGATCACCGTCGCCGATTTGGTCGATGACGTGGCAAATATCCACCCCGGTAAAAAACGGGCTGTTGGTGAACGACTTGCAAACCTGGCACTGAAGGAACAATATGCCAAAACCGAATTATTACCCTATTCCCCCAAATTCGACAGACTGTCGGTAGCCGGAAATAAAGCCCGTATATCAGTTATCACAACCGGCAGGTTGTCCGCCAACGGGAAAGAGACAAAAAACTTTCAACTGGCCGGAGCAGATAAAAAATTCTATCCTGCTCTTGCTACTGTCAGGGACGACGGCATTATTGAACTGATCTCCAAAGAGGTGAAAAATCCGGTTACAGTTCGCTATTGTTTCACCAACGAGGCCATACCGGACCTGTTTGATTCAAACGGGTTGCCCATGCTTCCGTTTCGGACTGACAACTGGTAGGGGCGGAGATATTTTCAGGAATATATTAATACTAAATTTTCAGGATGAAATTTTCATTTACGATACTGTTGATTTGCTGGGCCTTCAGCGCCTTCTCTGCACAACCGGTTTTAAGGGTTAAGAACCATAAATTCAAAATTGTTCAGTTTACTGATCTGCATTTGATTCATGGTCCAAAATTCACCGCTCAAAATGACAGCACCTACGAGCTGATGCGCTATATCATAAAAAATGAGCATCCGGATTTGGTAGTAATTACAGGAGACATTGTCGTTTCGGGCAGAGCCGCTGAAGTGTGGGCACAGCTTGTTCGGCCAATGAATGAGGCAGCTGTTCCATTTGCAGTAACCTTCGGAAATCACGATACCGAAACGGGTCTTTCCAAACCAGCTCTTCTCAAACTAATTCAGAAAAACAGGTATAACCTGACCTTTAATGCCAATAATAAGCTTGCAGGCACAGGAAATTGCTCCCTCCCGATATTAGATTCAGAAGGGAAAAACAGGTCGTTTGCACTATATTTATTTGACTCACAAGCCTATACCAATGATTCAACACTCGGCTATTACGATTGGATTAAGAACAACCAGGTACAGTGGTATCGGAAGCAAAGCGAATTGTATGCAAAACAAGAGGGGAAGAAGATCCCGGCCCTGGCCTTTTTTCATATTCCACTTCCTGAATTTGAAGTTGTCAGACTACAGAAAACAACAGTTGGCAACGTTACAGAACCGGTTAGCTCAGCAACAATAAACAGTGGTTTGTTCAGCTCTTTTTACGAAATGGGAGATATCAGGGGTGTATTCGTTGGTCACGACCACAACAGTGATTTTATTGGGTCTTTAAACGGAATTCGCCTTGGATTTGGACGAAAAACCGGTTACGCATCTGCCTATCACGAGATTTTGAAACGCGGGGCAAGGGTGATCGAATTGGATGAAAAAGAGAATAAAATTGACACCTACATACGCACCATTGCCGGTACCGAATTTGAGTATTCATTCACGATGAAATAACCTTCTTTAACCATGTATAAATCTGTATTGAAGCATATCCCCTATTTTATCGTATTGATTTCCTTCATCATACTGGCATGCAAGAGATCAGATGATAACTCATGGAACAGTTCAAAACCTTATCCCATTGCTGATGGAACCTTTATTCAGGACAACCTTGTAGCGAAGTGGGATGATACACAATGGCAAAAAGAGCTTGGATATTTAAAAGAGGTTGGTATGCATTACCTGGTCTTTGCCCCCACATTACATACTGACAATCAGGGCATCAGCACGATAATCTATCCCGAGAGCCTTCCCGGTGTCAACGTAAAGTATCAGGCTGATCTGGTGGATAACTGCCTACGCAATGCGCAAAAAGCTGGTTTTAAGGTTTTTCTGGGATTGAATTTCAATGAAAAATGGTGGAGTGCCAGCTTTACTCCCGAATGGCTGTACGGAGAAATGGAAATCGGGAATCAGCTGGCAGATGATTTGACCAAACGGTACAAAGATCTTTATAAGGAGACCATGTATGGATGGTACTGGGTGTGGGAAGTCGACAATTTAAATTGCACTACCACTGAAAGACAGGATGTTCTGACGCGGGCGTTGAATCTGAATATCGACCACCTGAACCTCATTACCCCTTCGATGCCATTTATGCTTTGTCCGTTTGTGAATTACCGCGTGGGCAGCTCCAACGAGAATCGCAAAATGTGGCAATATGTATTTTCCGGGACCCATTTCCGTGAAGGGGATATTTTTGCCCCACAGGATTGTGTTGGGGCTGGTGGTCTCGAGTTGGATATGGTTGACCAATGGTTCAGCGATATGAACGAAGCGGTAAAATCAAAACCGGGATTGCTGTATTGGTCTGATTCTGAAACTTTTGATCAGCGGTTCTGGACTTCGGCACCTCTTGACCGTTTTGTGGAACAGTTGAGAATTGAAAAGCCCTATGTGAGTAATTTTCTCACATTTGCTTACAGCCATTATTACAGTCCGCTAAAAAACCTTCCGGGTTACCATGAAGCCTACCTTGAATATGTAAAAACGGGTTCCCTTCCTCTCGACGTGATTCCCCCGCCTGTAGATAATCTGATCGTATTTTCCGATTCGCAAGGGGGAATTAATCTGAGCTGGCAGGAGCCTAAAAGCAAAGAGCATATCGCCGGATACTACATATATAAGGACGACATACTGATTGAAAACCTTCAGTATAAAAATAATATTTCATCGATCACTGATTTTATGGACGACGAATCACCTGACAATCAATCGCATAAATTCGAAGTTTGCTCCTATACCTTTTCGGGTGTGACCTCCTCCAAAAACAGTATTAACTTGAAATTGAACATTATTAATTGAACATTATTTAAATCAAATAAAACCATGAATAACATAAAACCACTCTTGGTATTATCCCTTCTTTTATTACTGAATATCTCGTATGCAGGACAACCTCCTCAAAAAGTGAATCCCCCCAAAAGAGTAACCTTGTCGAAAGAAATTTTGGGTGACAAAATAAAAGGGGGATGGGCAGGACAAACGATTGGTTGTACCTTTGGCGGACCAGTGGAATTTCTATATAACGGGACCATAATTCAGGATTATACTCCGATTACCTGGCCTGACGGAGCAATTAAAAAATACTTTGACACATTTCCCGGGCTGTACGACGATGTTTATATGGATCTGACGTTCGTCAATGTGTTCGAGCGTCTGGGGCTGGATGCCCCCGTAGATTCCATTGCAATGGCGTTTGCCCATTCAAAATATCCCCTTTGGCATGCCAACCAGTCGGCAAGGTACAACATTCTTCATGGGATAATGCCCCCCGCCTCAGGAAACTGGATCAATAACCCTCATGCAGATGATATTGATTATCAGATTGAAGCAGACTATGCGGGTTTGATGTCGCCGGGAATGCCCAATACGGCGAGCGAATTTTCAGACAAAATCGGTCATATCATCTCATCGGGTGACGGATGGTATGGAGGTGTTTTCGTCGGCGCAATGTATTCCATGGCATTTGTCTCTTCCGATGTGGAGTTTATTGTCTCGGAGGGGCTGAAAACAATCCCGTCAAAGAGTAGTTTTTATCAGTGTATTAGTGATGTTATTGGCTGGCATAAGAGGTATCCCAATGATTGGAAACAAACCTGGTTTGAGTGTCAGAAAAAATGGAGTCAGGATTATGGTTGTCCGGATGGCGTTTTTACCTGCTTCGATATTGATGCGAAAATCAACAGTGCATACGTGGTTATCGGGATGCTCTACGGGAAAGGTGACTTTTTTAAAACGATCGATATCGCTGCCCGATGCGGTCAGGATGCCGATTGCAATCCGGCTACTGCTGCCGGCATTTTGGGAACAATGTTGGGTTACAATCAAATCCCTGAATATTTTAGAAAAAATTTGCCTGAGGTTGAAAACCTCAAATTTGCATATACAAATCTCTCTTTAAATGACATATATCAATTAAGCCTAAAACAGGCACTGCAGGTTATTGTAAAAAATCGGGGGTCGATTCAAAATAACAATATAACCATTGCCTGTCAACTACCACTACCCGTTAAATTAGAGCAATCATTTGAAGGCCATTTCCCCATTGAAAAAATCGTCATAAATCAAAGTGTGAATCAGTTTTCAAAATTTGAATTTGATGGAATTGGAATTGTATTTCGGGGATATGTTGAATGTCCTGATAAGGAATTTGTAGCCAGAATAGAAATGGCAATTGATGATTTAACCCTTGAATCTGCCTTTTTACCTGTTGCGTCATCTGTAGCACACAGAAACGACCTCTTCTGGAAATATAAGCTAAAAAAAGGGAAACATGTCGTAAAATTTAAATGGATAAACTCCAGAAATGATGCAATAATTCACTTTAGTGATGCAATTGTATATTCCAATGGTCTAAATTTGATTACTAAAAATTAAACAGATCTTGAAATGTATACGATTGTAAAATCATCATGCACTCCCGATGATTAATTACTTCCTGAAATAACACTTTTCTAAAGTAAGTTAATTCCCTTTTATAACGATCTAATCAAAATATCCTAATCCACTTCTTCCCTATTTATAACTTCTCTCTGGCAAATAAACCACCAATCATTATTTATTTTAAATTCGCGTACGGGAATTTAAAAATCAATTCAAAACGAATGAAATCTAACCTGATCAAATTAATATCACTCTTATACCTACTGATAAACTACTTTTCATCCCCTGCACAAATCTCCACAGCCTCAGCAGATTTACCCAAACTCAATGTCGTCTGGAATAGCCCCAGCGAAGACTCCTACGGTTCGATGCCACTTGGAAACGGTGACATCGGGGCCAATGTCTGGGTTGAGAAGAACGGTGACCTGCTCTTCTACATCAGCAAGGTCGATGCCTTTGATGCCAAGCATTTGCTTCCGAAACTTGGACGGATCCGAATCAAACTGGAACCTGCCCTTCCTTTGAAGAATTTTAAACAAACACTGAACCTGATTGATGCCTCCATTTTGGTGGAGGCCGGAGACGTCACCCTGCACATATGGATCGATGCCAATCAGCCGGCTATCCGGGTGGAAGGTAAAAGCAAGTCTCCGCGAACGGCCACTATCACTTTGGAATCGCTCCGGCCCCTTGCAGATGCAACAAAGGACCTTCCAAATACCGGAACAGCGGGAGTCAACTTCATTGATCAGGAGAACCGCCTGGCCTGGTGCTACCGGAATCAATCTTCCCGCTGGGCAGAGAATTTCAAAAGCCAGAATACCACTGAGATGGTTGCCAAAACCAAAGATCCTATTTTATACCGCACCTCAGGTTGCTATCTTAAGGGCAAAGGGTTTATACGCAAGAATGCAACCACACTAAGTTTGAAAAACAAAGTTACCGCATTTGAATGCTCCGTAATAGTGAACTCCTCTCAACCCGAAAATTTGCAGGAATGGCTTGCGGATATTTCAAAGCCTCTCCCATCCGATTGGGATGCCCATTGTGTTTATTGGAAATCGTTCTGGAACCGCAGTTATATCAACATCAAATCAGGTGGTGAAGGAAAATTCAACCTCGATCAATGTCGTTATACTCAGTTTGCCCAGGGATCGAAAGCCTATGACGGGCATAAGGAGATTGATGCCCAACAAAATATCAATCAGATCAATCAACGTTATGCACTGGAACGTTTTTGTGAAGCCGCTGCCAGCCGGGGTGCTGTCCCTCCACCCTATAATGGATCAATCTTTACGATGGATATGCCTGCCGGAATCCAGGGATTTGACAAACCAATCGGCCATTCCGTTTCGCCCGACGGCCGCGACTGGTCAGAGCTTTCGTTTATGTGGCAGAATACCCGCCACCCCTACTGGTCAATGGCAGCCAGGGGAGACTACGATGACCTAAAACCGGGCATGCAGTTTGTTCGCAATGGTCTGGATATATGCCGTGACCATTGCAAAAAAATCTTCGGTCATGAAGGTGCCTTCATTATGGAGGCAAGCTGGTGGTACAATGTGGGTGTCTTTAACTGGGATCAGATGCCGGGTCACTTGCGTTATCATCAACTGGCTTCCATTGAAACTCCGGCCATCATGTGTGAATATTACGAACATACGCGTGATCCCCTTTTTCTCAACGAAGTTCTGCTGCCATGTGCCGACGAATTTCTGAAGTTTTTCGAAATCCATTATCCAAAGCGCAATGCCAACGGAATCATGCAGATGGAGGGAGTCGGTTGTGCAGAAACCTACCAGGGTGTGACAAATCCCTGTACCGAAATCGGATGCCTGAAATACCTCCTTTCCAAACTGCTCACCTTCGAAATTGATAATAAACGGAAAGAACATTGGAAACAATTACTTGAGGCAATGCCAGGTGTGCCGTTAAGAAAAATATATGGACAGGAATTACTGGCTGTTGGTGAGAAATACGAAGCTGGTCGCGTAAATTGTGAAAGTCCGGAATTGTATTCCATCTATCCGTTTCGTCAGGTCTGGCTTGGAAAACCTGAATTGCTGGCAAATGCACGTCAATCATTCTATCTGCGTACGACAAGCATCGACGGGACTGCCGATTATCAGGGAACCGAGACCGGTGGGTGGCAATCATCGCCTGTGCAGGCCGCCTACCTGGGATTACCACTTGAGGCAGCCCGCTTAATGAGTATAAATTTCAACGATCAGTTTATTCACTGGAATGACAATATCGATCCCAACTCCCCCTATCCCACCCGACCACGGGCACGATTTCCTGCCTTCTGGGAATGCAAAATGGATGGGACTCCCGATAATGATCATGGAGCCAACTCTGTAAATGCATTGCAAAGCATGTTATTACAGAGTGATGGCAAAAAAATCTTTCTTCTTCCAGCCTGGCCCGAAAACTGGGATGTTTCGTTTAAACTATGTGCGACAAACAATACCACAGTCGAATGCGAATATCGCGATGGGAAAGTGCAATCCTTGAAGGTTATCCCTGAATCCCGCCGCGCAGATATTATTGACAAAAGTACAGAGGAGCAGCGAATTCGAAACCTCGTTCAGGTTGCACTTGCTGACCGGAACTACCTCTTTGGGCTACATCCGATTGCTGATGCACAACCTATCCCTGGCAAAACCACTGCATCCTGGATCACAGAATACGGATACACTCTCGAAGGGTGTCTGGCCGGACCATGGATGAACAGTGTTTTCAACGGAAATATTGTCTATGTCCATATTCCCGATTGGCCTAAAGAGGGTGTTCACCTCGCATCGATTCCGCGAAAGCTGATTTCATCGAAATCTGTCACAGGAAACATCCGGGTTACTGAGGATGAAAAAGGGTGGCTGCTTACCGGCACACCAGATCCCTTAACGACAATCGTCCGTTTGGAATTCGACCAGTCAGTCGAAGAGTTGGCTTTAGCATTACCTTCAACAGGTTCATTGACTTTAGGAAGAGAACGAAAGATCACCAACGATGCTGATAATCAAAAAGTAATAACAATAAATCTCGACTGGGAAAAAACTATCAGTCGTTTTGAATTCACAATCGAGAATCCGGGTTATCTTCGGGGTCAGGGGAAGCCCTTCGAACTGCAGATCCGACTAACTGATGGTTCATGGAAAACAGTTTACAAAGGGAGCGTATACGGAACGATTTGCGGTAAAAAAATCGAACCGGTAACCACTCAAAGCGTTCGGTTGATAATTCAGGCAACAACGATTAGACAGTTGGATGTTTTTCACTATTAATTCATTAGAATAAAAATGACTATGAAAAGCAGCCTTATTATCCTAATTATACTTATCGTACTTGACATCCATATTCTTGCAGGAGAGACAATAAAATCTGCAATTATACCAAAACCGCTGGTACTTGAAAAAACTGAAGGAATCTTTAAGCTCACATCGGCAACGTCAATTACCGTATCTGAAAATCTGTCTTTCAGGGCTAAACAATTAAAAGGGTATCTGGAACCTGCACTTGGATACGATCTTTTAGTGAGCCATAAAGCAAGACGGAACAATAGTATAGAACTTAAAATTGACAAATCGCTTGGGCGTCTTGGAGATGAGGGATACCTGCTGGACATCACAAAGGAGAAGATTTTGTTAACGGCTTTCCAGGACAAAGGGATTTTTTATGGGATACAGACCCTTCGCCAGCTTTTGCCCTCCGAAATTCTAAGAGATACACCAGTAAAGCAGATGGACTGGCAAATACCGTGTCTTAAAATTGAGGATAAGCCACGGTTTAAATGGCGCGGCCTTATGCTTGACTGTAGCAGGACTTTTATTTCAAAAGAGCAAATCAAACGATACCTCGAAATCCTCTCTTTTTTCAAAATGAATGTTCTTCATATGCACCTCACCGATGATCAGGGGTGGCGCGTTGAAATCCTAAGATATCCTGAGTTGACAAAAACAGCTTCAAAATTTCATGAATCTTTTCAGGAACCTAAAGAATATGAAGGTTATTATTCGCAGGGTGATATCAGGGAGTTGATTGAATATGCAACTCAGCGAAACATTGAAATAATTCCCGAAATTGAAATGCCAGGGCATTCGAGTGAAGTATTTGCTGCATTTCCCCAGCTTTCATGTAAAGGGGATACAGCAAAAATTCATCCGTTTTTCAAGGGTCCAGCGGTTCACAATGAGATATTTTGTGCAGGAAATGATGAAACTTTCGTATTTCTCCAAAATGTCCTCGACGAAATTTCAGCACTATTCCCATCCCAATACATCCATATTGGCGGTGATGAAGCTCCAAAAGCCCATTGGAAAACATGCCCGAAATGCCAAAAAAGAATTTTAGATGAGGGATTAAAAGATGAAAATGAACTTCAGAGCTGGTTTGTGACGCGGATCGAAAAATACCTCACAAAAAAAGGAAAACGATTAATCGGCTGGGACGAAATCATCGAAGGTGGCCTTAGCCCAACTGCTACGGTAATGTACTGGAGAGGCTGGGAGAAAGATGTTCCCGCCAAAGTAGCAGAACGTGGAAACGATATGATAATGACACCAACCGATTATTCCTACTTCGACTATTCCAACGAAAAAATATCCACTGAAAAAATATATTCAGTTAACCCTGTACCACAAGGATTTAGTTCAAAGCAGCGTGAACGGGTGTTAGGTGTTCAGGCTAATTTCTGGTCGCATATCGACAGAACGCCACCGGTAATCGACAGGCAGCTTTTCCCTCGATTAATCGCATTGTCGGAAATCGCCTGGGCTCAAAATGAGAATAAAGATTGGAATGAATTCAACCTTCGTCTTGGTAAAATAGAACCAATCCTCGATATTATGAGAATTAACTATTTTATCAAAAAATAAGAATCCAGTTGCCAGTCGCCAATAGCCAGTAGCCAGCTGCAACTTTTATGATCTCGATTTACCGATGCTCCTCCGCATTTTTAAGATTGGGTTTTGTCCTCCAGCTTGCATCTGGTCCAAAACGGGTATGGGATTGCTGGCCGTTATTGAGTTTTCCGGCCTCGGGGTAGTGATAAATCATCCGGTTGGTGACTACAAACAAGACACTTGAAATTACAAGGGCAGCGATTGCCTTAATCCACAACCGCTTATAAATGGGCCGATAATTCTTCTCCTCCATAATAATTACAGAATCCGGATCACGCGGAAGCAAAAGGATGAGGAGTGTTGAAATAATAGCATTCACAAAAATCACCCATTCGGTAAGCAGTCTGCTGGGGCCCCATCCGGTAAGAGCCCGTTCAAAATTGGCAATTACCATAATCCAAAGGAGGATCAGGAAAATAAGCTGGCCTTTTGCAAGTGACGTTTTTGGGATGATTGGAAGTGGTGTTCTATAATGCCTGACAACGATCAGAATACAGGCGAGAGCCAGCAACCCCCACGTAAAAGTGAACCATCCTGTAGGGGTCATACTAAGAAAATCAATCCCTGGCAATCTTCCAATATAAGGGAGATCCCACAGCGCCGGTATTACCTCTGTAGTTCCATTCGGATGTGTGATCGTTCGTGTCCAGATGGATTTATTCAATTCTCCACCCCAAACCTCAACATTTTTCACAACGTTGAAATAGGTTAGGCCCATTAAAATCAGTAGTACCGAGAAAGCCCTGGTCCAACGACCTTTAGCAGGTTCCGCAGTATCGGTGTAATCGGCATGCAGTTTAACCGTTGAAGCGATAAAGGCAAGCGCAACTGCAATTGCCACACCATTGACAAAACCATAACTTTGCTCCAGAAAACTGTGCCAGTTTTGCCCCTGCCACCTTGACCATGTTGAGGTAATCAGATTGTATTCTTCACTACCGGGTAAGATACCCTTATAAGCCAGGATTCTGGGGCTCCCGAATGACAACATCAGGTGTTTAAGCCATTGAATTCCGGCAAAACCAAGACCGCCAATAATCCCGCTGATCAGGGATGCAACAGCCACCGGTTTTAACTTATTTCGCCACATCCAGATGCTTGTCCCGATAAAAACACCAAGAATTCCGGACCAGTCATCAGAACGGGGGGGAGTCATCCTGATTCCTCCATAATCTGCAAACAATATACCTCCAAGAACGGGTAAGGCTAAAAATGAGAGGAGCCATCCTCCACCCATATAGACAAATAAGGAGGCTCCGTTGCGGAATTTTCCAAAGAAATAAAAGTAGGCTGTAATCCCGAGAATTAGTCCGACCACCCAGCCGATATGCTGCGGATAATCCCCAAACCACTGTGGCCAGTTATTCAGAAAATTGGAAGGATCAAAAGCTGGTTTTCCGGTTGTTGCATTAATATAGGAAGGATCACCCTGAGGATAGGTTAAGGCTGAAGCCACCATTTTATCGAGACCTGCACCAGCCAAAAGAAGTTGAGTGATCCATCCTGAAAAAGCCCCCGCAGCGGCAAATGCAGGAAGTAGAAACCGATCGCGAACACCCCTTCGCTCATATAAATCATAAACACCTGAACCTAGCAATGCAAAAAAAGCAGGTAGGTAGTAAGCATCAAACCAGTATAACGGATTTTTATGCCTCGACCAGGTGCCATCAAACTGAACGCCGGTCTGCAGCCAATGTGCTACCGGATCTTCAATAAGGTTTAGCACCAGTGATGCACCCATAATAAACAGGAAAGGCTTAAAAATAGCAATGATCCGCTCTTTTGGAGCCACTGCAGCAAAAGCGGTTCCTGCACCACCAAGTCCCGCCCACATAAAGCCGATAAAAAAAACAGCCATATAACCATACCACTGCGAAGCAGCATGTCCACTTTCGGTATATGCAAGCACCTGCATGTAGGACTGCGAAGCCCCAAAACCCCAACCCAAGGCCCCGAAAAGAGCAAACCATGGTACACGGTTTCGCCAGTCTTCACGACCTGACAAAAGCGCTACGGCAATAGCAGCAAGGCCTCCGGCAAATTCTGCACCGTATTCATGACCAAAATTACCCCTGATACCCCATCCAATTGAGAGTGAAATTCCTACTAAAAAGATGGTTCCTAATCGCCATCCAGGATTTAGTTTAGTTGATTCCATAAATAGTTGCTTAAGTTGTTGAATTATCTTAGTCTGTAGCAGGAAGCAAAATAATAAATTTAAGAGATTGCTTTTACGAAAGGAGAAGATTCAATCTAAAAAAAGCAAAAAACAACTATTAATCGATATGTCTGAAGCTAAAAAAGAGGCTTTCTCAAAAGTGTAAATTTAACCGCAGAGAGCCGTTAAGAAAAAACGCAGAGAATCGCAAAGAATAAAAATTTAGCAGAATAACTCTGCGTAACTTTGCGCCTTCTTTGCGTTTCTCCGCGGTAAAAGACTTTTTAAACAGTCTCTTTTTCTATGATTAAATATGGACCGAACTAATCGGCCTCATTATAAGCGATTTCATCGTGTTGAGTCAGATCAAGGCCTGAAACTTCTTCTTCCTCAGTTGCACGAATTCCCAATGTTTTTTCAACAATTTTAAAGATAACAGCCGTTAAAACACCCGAATAGATCAGTGTTGAAACTATTGCAATCATCTGTATTCCAAGCTGTTTAGGGTTGCCATAAAATGCACCGCTGTATGCAGACTGAATAACGGGAGTTGCGAACAATCCTGTAGCTATCGCGCCCCAGATACCACCAATTCCATGGACGCCAAAGGCATCCAGAGAGTCGTCATATCCAAGTTTACGTTTGACCACACTAACCATAAAGAAGCACATCACCGATACGAGCAATCCGATGATGATGGCTCCGCTAACATCGACAAAACCGGCGGCTGGTGTGATCGCCACAAGCCCGGCCACTGCACCTGTTGAAATACCTACGATGGTAGGCTTACGGTTACTAAACCAGTCAAGCAAGACCCACGACAGGGCTGCAGCGGCTGCTGCCACATGGGTTACTAAAAATGCATTTGCAGCAAGACCATCGGCAGCCAATCCACTGCCAGCATTAAAACCAAACCATCCGAACCACAATAAAGCAGCTCCAATAACAACGAAAGGGATATTGTGAGGTGGTGTAATATGCTGTCCCTTAGGCAATTTTCGTTTTCCCAGCATAATCGCAGTTACAAGTGCTGCAATCCCTGCATTGATATGAACCACAGTTCCTCCTGCAAAATCAAGTGCGCCAAGTTTAAATAACCACCCATCAGCCGACCAAACCCAATGGGCTACTGGATTATAGACAAGAATTGACCAGAGTAGTGAAAAGACCAGAAATCCGCGGAATTTCATCCGTTCTGCATAAGCTCCAATAATTAATGCAGGGGTAATAACCGCAAACATGCATTGAAACATAATGAAAATAATGTGAGGAATTCTTTCAGTGGCTTGTGAGATATAATAGGGACTCACATCGGTGACTTTTATCCCTTTTAAAAATGCCCAGTCAAAACCGCCAATGTAAGGAGCTAAAAATCCGGTAGAGGAACCAAAGGCATTACTATATCCAAAAATTACCCACTCAAGGGTGATAACAGCCAGTAGAATAAAACATTGCATCAAAACGTTCAGGATATTTTTATTCCGGACAAGTCCTCCATAAAAAAGTGCAAGACCCGGGATTGTCATTAACATAACCAGGGCTGTGGCCATAATCATCCAGGCAGTATTCCCGGCGCTAATAAATGGTGTTTGTACAACGGCTGCGACCGAGGGAGCTACGGCTGTCACTGCCTGAGCAAAAGACGAAGCTGCAAACCCAAAAATGGTTCCGATCAACAGCCCTGCATAGATGAGAAATTTATTTTTCATTTGATAGTAAGATGTTTTTAAATAGACAATTGGAATTCCATTACTTAATGTCATATAATGAATCATCCCCTTTATCTCCAGTCCTGATGCGGATGGATTGCTCGATTTGAGTCACAAATATTCTTCCGTCACCGCTTTCGCCCGTATACGCTGCCTTCAGTATGGCATTGACCGATTTTTCAAAATTGATATCGCGAACCACAAATGAGATAAAGATCCGGGCTACTGAGTTTACATCATAGGCGATTCCACGGAATATTAAACCCTGTTTAGCGGTTCCCTGTCCTTTGACCTCCCACCAGGAGAGAAAATCGATATCAGCTTCATGTAAAGCTTCCCTAACCTCTTCAAATCTGGATTTCCGCACAATGGCTTCAATTTTCTTCATGTCAACGCTGTTTAATAATAAAATCAGGAGTGTTAAGTTCCTGAAAAATGATTATACCAATTATTTCTTTGTTTGGCAAAAATAATTGTTTTATAATTATAATCAAATATTACAGGGGTATTATTAGCCGTAATTGTATTTTAACGTTAATTTAAAGTTAATTTAGGGGGTATGCCTGATTTTTTATTTATTTTCTTCTTCAAAAGGCATTTTCTTTTCGTCGATAAAAATTCAATTTGCAGTTGGCACAAAAAAAAGGATGCCTCAATAAATTGAGACACCCTGTGCATGAAATTAAAATTAATTCAATCGGAGAAAATCAATTAATTCAAAAACTTCATGTGCTAATCCATGTAAACAATATAAAAATAATTACACTACAAAAATTAATCTTTGTTGTACATTGAATCGTCACCTGATTCACCTGTACGGATTCTATAGGATTCTTCGACTGAAGATACAAAGATCTTTCCATCGCCGATTTCACCTGTATAGGCGCTCTTCAAAAGGCAATCTACGGTCTTTTTAACATTGATATCGCGCACAACGATAGTCAATGTTCGCCGGGAGATAAATTCTGTATCGTCAGAGGTACCGCGGTAAGATCCTTTTCTTTTTTTCTCGTTTCCAACTCCGATCGTATCATAGTAGGAGAAGAAATCTATATCAATAGCGTGTAAAGCCTCCTTTACTTCCTGGAACTTGGACACTCGGATTATTGCTTCGATCTTTTTCATATCAATAAAATTTAAATTTGATTCGTTTATTAATTATGGTAAGCTTCTGCGCCATGTTCAAAGACATCGATACCACCAGGACCAGTCTCGCCATGAGCCTCTACACGAAGTTTAAACGGATAAGGCAACTTACTAACGGCATACATAAGAACCATTGATATTCCAAAGGTAGACAAAGTAACGATAAGACTACCGATAGCCTGTGCTCCAAGGACACTCCATCCGCCGCCGTAAAAAAGGCCGGTTACTACAGCTGAATTATCAGCACCTGTTGGATTTGCAGCTCCAAACTGACCTGAAGCGAACAGACCAAGGGATAAAGTTCCCCAGATACCTGCCAATCCGTGCACCGAAACGGCACCAACCGGATCATCTACACGAAGGTACTCCATAAGGTATACACCCATAAAGACTACACCACCACCGATAAGGCCGATTATGATAGACCCAAAAGGGGAAACCCAGTAACAAGGTGCAGTAATTGCAACAAGTCCGGCAAGCATACCATTGAGCGCAAATCCTGTATCGAACTTACCTTTAAATGGACCCACCCATAAGGCAAGCAACATCGCGGCAAGAGATCCGGCACAGGCAGCCAGCGTAGTGTTTGCAGCTATCCTTCCGATACCCTGGAAATCCATTGCAGAAAGGGTACTTCCCGGGTTAAAACCATACCACCCAAACCATAGTAAGAATGCTCCAATTGTAGCAAGTGGTAAATTGTGAGCAGCCGGCAAGCCACCCCGTTGTTTGTCATCCCTGAGGAAAACACGACCGATGCGGGGACCTAAGACGATTGCTCCGGCCAGTGAGACAACCCCACCTATTGTATGAACTACGGTAGATCCTGCAAAGTCGCGGAACGGCTGACCCAATGATGGAAGGAACATATCGGCACTACCCATCGTTGCAAGGAAACCATCAGGACCCCAGGCCCAATGGCCAATGATTGGATAGATAAACGCAGTTACTCCAATACTGTAAATGATATCTCCACGGAAACTGGTACGACCAATCATTGCACCGGAGGTAATTGTTGAAGCGGTGTCAGCAAAAGCAAACTGGAAAATCCAGTGAGCCAAAAGGGCGACTCCAGTTGCCTCGTATGTGTCGGGAGCTCCCTGAAGGAAGAACCAGTGGGTTCCGATAAATCCGTTACCATGACTAAACATAAAGGCATAACCGATGGCCCAGAACGAAATCCCGCAGATGGCAGTGTCAAGGGTACATTCAACCAGAATATTAACTGTTTCTCGTTTTCTTGCAAAACCTGCTTCCAACATTACGAAACCTGCCTGCATCCCAAAAACCAGGAAGGCAGCTACAAGTGTCCATACTGTATTTAAACTGTTAATTAAAGAAGTTTCGTGCGGCGTGTAAGTATCTGCGGCACTGGCTGATGTACCCAATATGCCAGGGATCATCATCATCGCGGCGATGACCAAAAGAAGTCCGATCATTTTGCCACCTAATATTGCAAAACCCAGTTTCCAGTTTTTGGGTTTCGACATGTTTTCGCTAATTCGGGCTAGAAACCCACCCCTATGGGGAATAAATGCTGTAGAATCCATACTAAAGAATTTTAAATTAAATAATATCAATTGATTACACCTGATTTAAATTGGCATGAGAAATAGGTCTCTGCTTGTCAGATAAAGGGTGACAAACTACAAAGAGATTCCTATCACATAAAAAATCTGCTCTTTATTTGGGTTTACAATGATAGAACCTGTAACCGGAATTGAAAAACTCTCACTTATCTTAATTGTCTTTGTGGTAGTTATCCCAATATTACAGGCCTGAAATGTGCCATCGTTTGTATACCAGCCATCACCAGCTCCGACAAAAAGCTTAACAGTCGAAAACTGATAACCCGCTTCAAAATATTTGTCATCCCCAAGTGTACCCGAAGCAGTATTTACGATGTAATTACCTGCGATACTAAATTTTCCGACTGCATAACCAACGTTTGCTTCGAAAGCATGAACCTTGCTTGCAAAAAGTTTGGAAGTGTTATAATGGTAATCGGTTACACCTAAGGAGAATCCTGATTTAAACGCAAGTGCTGCGAAAAGGTCTGTTTCCTCAGGAGCACCTGTCGTTAAATCACCGGAACCCCAACCTCCAACAGAAAAAATCCCGGAAGTATATTTCACAGTAGGCTGGATGCTGAATGCACCCGCTTTTGATCCTCTCCAGATATAACTACTAACGACATCTGCGCCGACACTCCAGGCACCTTTTGCATCCTGAGCCAAACCAGATAAAGATCCCGCCAGAATAAAGGCGGCGAATAAGAATAGAGAAACTTTTTTCATAGTGAGCAATTTTAAATTAAACAATAATTAAGGTATACTAATTCGCAAAAATTACAATTTTAAATTACAGAGTTTTATTATTTTTTAATACAATACCCCTGTTTTTATATTGAATAATGATGCAAATCTATGTTTATTTATTTCTATACCCCCTTTTTATTATGCTATTACCGACTAAATAACATTTATTTAACAATGTGACCCCATTGCTAATACTAAATTACAGTCTAAATATCACAAATTGAGCACTTTGATTATTTAAAGATCATTAATACGTTTTTATGGCATTTTATTAAGCTTTTTAATGTTTATATGTCATTTTTATATTGCATTTAATATCATTATGATATTTTCTGAATTGTTTTTCTTCGCCAAACCATAAATGAATTGAAATTTTGATTCCAAAACAAATTGCAGGTATATCTGTAATCTAAGAATAAAGATTACATTTGGTAAAACCGTTTAAAATGAAACTCAACTATAAAAAAACGATTGGATTGGGAGTGGTTATTCTGATCACGCTCCTGGTCTGGATCAAGTGGGATATCTGGTTTTATAATCCGCCCGAACCACTCTATTCACCCTCCGCGAACCCGGGACGGATTATGCTTACCTGGTCAGGAAATTCGCTTAATTCCCGTGATGTGACCTGGGAAGGGGACACCTCGACTCATGTCGGATTTTTACAACTATCCAATGTTTCTATTGCAGGAGATACTATATTATATACGACGAATTCAAAAATTATCAAAACTGCGGGGGGAGCCTCTGCGTTTTTCAAGGTACAGATCAAAGCGCTCAAGGAGGGTGAAACTTATCGTTACCGGGTTGCCAACGGTAAAATCTGGTCCGACTGGGCCCAATTTAAAATCGCAAAGAGCGCTGACGCCTCTTACTCTTTTCTCTATTTCGGAGATGTACAGGACACAATAAACGGTGTTTCAGGCAATTTATTCCAGCAGGCTGTCGAAAAGCGGCCAAATGCAGCATTTATGATGTTTATCGGGGATATGATTGAACGCCCCCATGATGCCTATTGGGCGGAGTGGTTCCGGTCAGGAGGAAATCTTTTCAGGACGATACCCGTTATAGCCACACCTGGAAACCATGAATATTACAAAAGTTTAATCGGTAAGCTGGATCCGAGATGGATGGCCCACTTCTCCTTTCCGCAAAACGGTCCAAAAAATTTTCTTGGGCGTGCCTGTTACTGGGATTACCAAAACACGCGCTATATAAGTATTGATTCTAACGGGATACAATCAATACCATCGGCGCTGGAACAGCGGTCGTGGCTAAAATCGGTGCTGGAAGCCTCTCATCAACGTTGGATCGTGGTAATGATGCATCACCCACCCTATTCCACAAGTCGGGGGCACAACTATTTTTTCCTGCGCGCTTTATTTAAACCTCTTATTGACCGGTACAATGTAGATCTTGTCATTTCGGGGCATGACCACGCTTATGGAAGGGCTTTGCACATTGAAAATAAAATATTGAACAATAAACAGGGTGCAGCTTATGTGGTCGCTCATGCAAGTCCCAAATTTTATGAAATCGGCTTCTCCGATAAGATGGATAAACTGGCCTCTAACACGCCATCTTATCAGCTTTTTGATGTTTCTAATGATTCAATCCGGTTTGAGGCCTATACCCGAAACGGAATTTGTTTCGATGGTTTCACGATCAGGAAAGATGCGAATGGGCTCCGGACTGTCAAAGAACCTTCGCATCCCAATAACAGCGATTATCTAAAACCGACGGAGTTGTTTTTAAGAAAAAGCTCAAAAAAAGAGATTGAGAAATTTTACCGGGAGCTGGAAGCATGGGAAAAAAGCAAAAAAAATCTTTAATCCATTTTTTGCAACTTTTATAATAATTTTGCAACACAATTTATAATTAGAAAATCAATGAAACTCTGGGACAAGGGGACTGAAATAAATAAGCTGATCGAAACTTTTACCGTCGGACGTGATACCGAAATGGACCTTTTCCTTGCAGAATTCGATGTACTCGGTTCACTGGCGCATATTCGGATGCTGGAGACTATCGGACTTCTGTCAACCCCGGAATTGCTGCTATTAACTGAAGAATTACGCGCCATCTACTCCAAAATCAAAGAGAATGATTTTGTGATCGAGGAAGGTATTGAGGACATCCATTCTCAAATAGAGTTGATGCTTACCCGAAAGCTGGGTGAAGCCGGCAAAAAGATCCACAGTGGCCGTTCGAGAAACGACCAGGTTCTTCTTGACCTGAAACTTTTCACACGCAGCGAAATAAAGAGTGTCGTGGGTCAAACCTTTGAACTGTTTAAAATACTGGTTTCTCAAAGTGACAAATTTCAGAAGGTACTTATGCCCGGATACACTCATCTGCAGGTTGCCATGCCCTCCTCGTTTGGGCTGTGGTTTGGAGCGTATGCCGAGAGTCTGACTGATGATTTGATTTTATTGCAGGCCGCATACCGTATTGCGGATCAGAATCCATTAGGTTCGGCCGCCGGATATGGCTCCTCCTTTCCCCTGAACAGGCAAATGACAACCGATCTTTTGGGTTTTGAATGTCTGAATTATAATGTGGTTTATGCCCAGATGGGACGTGGAAAGGTGGAGAAAACAGTTGCTTTCGCCCTGGCTTCCATAGCAGCCACCCTCTCAAAACTGGCCTATGATGTTTGCCTCTTTATGAGTCAGAATTTTAATTTTGTCACGCTGCCCGGTGAGTTAACAACAGGCTCGAGCATCATGCCCCATAAAAAAAATCCGGATGTCTTTGAGCTGCTCCGGTCCCACTGTAACAGGATTCAGTCACTTCCAAATCAGATCCTGGTGATGACAAACAATCTTCCCAGCGGTTACTTTAGAGATCTTCAGTTAATTAAGGAGGTTTTTATCCCGGCATTCGAAGAGTTAAAGAGCTGCCTAACAATCGCGGCTTTCGCAATTACCAATATTAAGGTAAATGATAAAATCATGGAGGATAGCCGGTACGAAAATATCTACAGCGTTGAACAGGTGAATAAACTTGTTTTAGCGGGAACTCCATTCAGGGAAGCCTATCTTCAGGTTGGTGTTTCAATAAATGAAGGGAACTTTCATCCCCAAAAAATAATCAACCACACTCATGAAGGGAGTATAGGAAATCTTTGTCTCCCTCAGATTGCGGAAAAAATGGAGGGAATTATCCATGGATTTAATTTCAACCGGGCCGAAGAGGCAATCCACAAACTTATTTCGGAAAATTTACAGCACTAATAAATTGATTATTTTACACCCTAAAATAGGTTAAAAAAGGGTCAAAATCGAACTTTTTATTTTCAATTTGTCGAAATTCGACCACGATAGATTACTTATTGATATTTAATAATTATTTAATATCTGCTACTATAGTCCTGATTATCAATATTTTTTATTGCCAATTAGGTTGATTGCCAGGTTTTCACGATTAAAAAAACAAAATTGCAGACCGGATAAATAGTGATAATTAACGTGAAAATTGTACTTTTGATTTTAGATTTTAAGCATTTACTGTCATTTACTTTCAAATTGTCACAGATTATTGCTACAAATCAGAAAATTTGCACCAGATAATAACATATGCTTCCTGTCTGAAAACAGGCAGGCGGTTTTGCTAATATTATATCACATGGAACAGAATAGATTTCCAAAAGCCCAAGGGCTGTACGATCCTAGTAATGAACACGATGCTTGCGGGATCGGATTTGTAGCACATATAAAAGGACAGAAGTCGCACGACATCATTGAACGCGGACTTACTGTTTTGCTGAATATGGATCATCGCGGTGCGACAAGCTCGGACAATAAAACAGGCGATGGTGCGGGAATTCTGATGCAATTGCCTCATGATTTCTTTATTTCACTCAAAATTGCAGTTCCAGAACCGGGTAAATACGGCACGGGTCTGGTCTTTCTTCCCACCGACGAGGAGGAAGCAGCCTATTGCGTTGAAGTTCTGAACCGCTATGTTGAGGAGGAGGGATTACAATTGATCAGCTGGCGGGATGTTCCTGTCGACAGTTCTGTGATTGGCGAAATTGCAAAACGATCAGAACCTCTTATACGTCAGATCTTTGTGAAAGGAAACTACGAGCAGGATATTCTGGAGCGAAAACTCTATCTTGCCAGAAAACAGGCCGAAAGGGTCATCCGTGGCTCTCAGCTTGCCCAGAAAGATTCCTTTTACCTCCCTAGCTTTTCAAGCAAAATACTCATTTACAAGGGGATGTTCACACCTGGGCAGCTTCGTGACTATTTCAAAGATCTTACTAATCCTGCAATATCAAGTGCTATTGCGCTTGTTCACTCCAGGTTCAGCACCAACACATTTCCAACCTGGGATCTTGCACAACCGTTCCGTATGATTGCGCACAATGGGGAGATCAATACGATTAAGGGTAACCGTCAGTGGATGCATGCCCGCGAGTCGTTGCTTGAATCTCCGCTTTTTTCAGAGGATCTTGATAAACTTTTCCCGATCATCGAACCCGGAAAATCAGATTCCGCCTCCTTTGACAATACACTCGAGTTCCTTCACATGACAGGCCGCACGATGCCGCACTCCTTGTGTATGCTGATTCCTGAATCATTCAATGAAAAGAATCCAATACCAGACAGTCTGAAGGCATTCTACGAATATCATTCAACACTGATGGAGCCCTGGGATGGTCCTGCATCAATGGTTTTCTCCGACGGAAGGTATATCGGCGGCACACTTGACCGGAGCGGATTGCGCCCTTCAAGGTACGTGATTACAAAGAACGACCTGATTGTAATGGGTTCTGAAGTTGGAGTTCAGGTGTTCCCGGCCGAAGAGATCAAGGAAAAAGGTCGCCTAAGACCGGGTAAACTATTACTTGTCGATACGCAGTTGGGGATAATCATTCCTGACCAGGAGGTTAAAGCCCAATTGAGTCGTAAAAATCCGTATGTTAACTGGCTCAAAGAAAATAGATTAGTCCTTGAGGAGATTAAAGTAAAAAATCGTGTTCCTTCAGGAATGGGTGAACAGTTCGGTCCCTACTCCAAAGTATTTGGTTACAGCAAGGAGGAGATGATGATGATTATCAAGGAGATGGCTGAGACTGCCCAGGAACCCACAAGTTCCATGGGTAATGACACTCCTATCGCTGTGTTCTCTGATAAACCCAAAAGATTCTTCAGCTATTTCCGACAGTTATTTGCACAGGTTACCAATCCACCGATTGATCCGATCCGTGAAGGGTTAGTGATGTCACTGACCAATTATATCGGATCTTTGAGCAGTAATATTCTGGATGATTCGCCAAGCCATTGCAAGCTTATAAAATTCGACAGTCCCATTATTACCAATACCGATCTTGGAAAGATAAAGGATCTGAAACATGAGACCTTTACTCACGCCACAATTCCGATGCTCTTCTCTAAAAAAGAGGGTGTTGAAGGATTTAAGAAGGCCTTTAAGGCGATGCTTGATGCTGCCGAAAAGGCGGTTGATGACAAACAAAATTTCATTATTCTTACCGACCGGAATATTTCGGAAGATCTTGTGCCGATTCCGTCACTGCTTTCCGTTGCAGCAGTTCACCATCATCTGATCAAGAATAAAAAGAGGATGCAGGTTGGAATAATCGTTGAGACTGCAGAACCACGCGAGATCATGCATTTTGCCCTGTTGCTGGGTTATGGAGCCAGTGTGGTAAACCCTTATCTGGCCTTTGCCGCCATTGACCATCTTGTAACCGAGGGAGAGATTAAATTGCCCTATTCCGAAGCGCGTAAGAATTATATCAAATCGATTGACAAGGGACTTCTAAAGATCATGTCGAAGATGGGAATCTCAACTCTTCGCTCCTATCATGGATCGCAGCTTTTTGAAGCGATGGGGGTTAGTGATGAGCTTATTGAGAATTATTTCAAAGGGACACCTTCCCGAATTGGAGGGGTAGGATACGAAGAGATATTCAAGGAAGCGATGATGTTTCATGATGATGCCTTTAAGAATCCGTCGAAAAAAGTTGAATTCTCGACTGTGGGAGAATATCATTACCGCAATAACGGTGAATTTCATGCATGGAATCCGCAAAGTGTGGCGCTCCTGCAGTGGGCGACAAGAACCGATGATTACCAGGTTTATAAAAAATTCAGCACCCTCGTGGACGAGCAAAATGCGAAGCCTGCGTTCATTCGTGGTGTCCTTAAATGGAAAAAAAATCCGATCCCGATTGAAGAGGTAGAACCTGCGGAAGAAATTCTAAAACGATTTGTTACCGGTGCGATGTCCTACGGATCGATTTCAAAAGAGGCTCATGAGGCGCTTGCGGTTGCAATGAACACCATAGGAGGACGAAGCAATACAGGTGAAGGTGGCGAAGATGCAGGACGTTTCGGCACTGACCGGAACTCAAAAATCAAACAGGTTGCCTCCGGACGGTTTGGGGTAACCAATAATTATCTGATCAATGCAGTTGAGTTGCAAATTAAAATCGCTCAAGGTGCAAAACCGGGTGAAGGTGGTCAGCTGCCCGGATTTAAGGTAAACAAGATTATTGCAAAACTGAGACACTCAACACCAGGGATCACACTGATATCACCACCTCCTCACCACGATATCTATTCGATTGAGGATCTTGCACAGCTGATCTTTGATTTAAAAAATGTTAATCCCGATGCAAAAGTATCGGTTAAACTTGTAGCCGAATCGGGTGTTGGAACAATTGCAGCCGGTGTGGCAAAAGGTTTTTCGGATATTATAATTATCAGTGGCTGTGAAGGTGGAACAGGGGCATCGCCTGCCAGTTCAATTAAACATGCGGGATTACCTGCAGAGTTTGGAATTGCAGAGACACAGCAAACGCTGGTTATGAACAACCTACGTGGACGCGTTAAACTTCAGGTTGATGGTCAGCTTAAAACTGGTCGTGATGTAGTTATCATGGGAATGCTTGGTGCCGAGGAGTTTGGATTTGCCACGGGCGCATTAATTTCACTGGGATGTATTATGATGCGTAAATGCCATCTTAATACCTGCCCTGCCGGTATTGCCACACAAAATAAAAACCTCCGGAAACGGTTTCTTGGTCGGTCCCAATTTGTAATTAACTATTTCACCTTTATTTCTCAGGAGATCCGGGAATACATGGCCGAAATTGGGGTCCGGACCTTCGATGAATTAGTCGGAAGAGTCGATCTTCTGGAACAAAACCATGAGGTTACGAACTGGAAAATGAAAAATGTCGATTTGTCGAAATTTCTAAATCTTCCAGAGGAAGCTAAATTATATCCGATACATAATACCCATCCAAATACAAAAAACCTGGATGATGTAATCGACAAGACCTTAATCCGCGAGGCCAATAAGGCGATAAAGAGTGGTGAAAAAGTCTGGCTTGCCTACGAAATCAATAATGTGATGCGTACAGTTGGCGCCATGTTATCCGGTCAGATATCGAAACGATATGGGGAGGAGGGCTTACCTAAAGATACCATTAACTGCTCCTTCAAAGGGACCGCAGGGCAAAGTTTTGGAGCCTTTTTAGTCAAAGGGGTATCATTCCGACTGGAAGGTGACTCAAACGATTATCTGGGTAAAGGACTGTCGGGTGGTAAGATTGTCGTACTGCCACCGCGTGGTTCAACGTTTGCACCCGATAAAAATATCATTGTAGGAAACACGACCCTTTATGGCGCAACAAGCGGTGATGTTTATATCCAGGGAGTTGCAGGGGAGCGTTTCTGTGTGCGGAATTCAGGAGCCAAGGCTGTTGTTGAGGGAACAGGAGACCATTGCTGTGAATATATGACCGGAGGCCGTACCGTGGTTCTTGGAACGACAGGTAGAAATTTTGCAGCCGGAATGAGCGGTGGGATTGCCTATGTCCTTGATGAGAATGGAGACTTCGAATACTATTGCAACACAGGTCTTGTAGAACTGGGTCCTGTTGAGGATAAGGCAGACATTACCGAATTACAGGATTTGATCAGCAAACATCTTCTCTACACACAAAGTCCCCTTGCAAGCAAAATCCTCACAAACTGGGAAGAGTTTCTGCCAAAATTTGTGAAGGTTATTCCACTGGAATACAAGAAGGTTCTGAATGAGATTAAGCTGAAAGAGGTGAAACGAAAACTCGAATTGGCAGAAGATGTCCCTGACAGAAGGGAGTAGATTAGAAAGTGAGCAAACGATTAAAGTAACAAAAAATGGGAAATCCAAAAGGTTTTATCGAAATAGAGCGCAAAGAGAGTGGTTATCGCCCGGTCAGCGAGCGAATCGGTGATTATGGTGAAGTTGAACAGACACTTAACGAAAACGATCGTAAAGATCAGGCTTCGCGATGCATGGATTGCGGAATACCTTTCTGCCACAGTTCATGTCCGGTAGAGAGTAATATCCCTGAGTGGCAGGATGCGGTATACCGGGGAAAATGGGATGAAGCTTATGACCTCCTCGCTGCAACAAACAGCTTTCCTGAATTTACAGGCCGCGTTTGTCCGGCACCCTGCGAAAAATCGTGTGTACTTGCCATTCATGAGGAGGCTGTAACCATTCGGGAAAACGAATGTTCAATTGTAGAAAAAGCCTTTGACATGGGCCATATCGTTGAACAAATTCCAATAAAACGAACAGGAAAAAAAATAGCAGTCATTGGTTCAGGGCCTGCAGGATTATCCACAGCCGATCTGCTGAATAAGGCCGGACATTCGGTGACAGTCTTTGAGCAGGATGACAAAGTGGGTGGATTACTCCGCTATGGTATCCCCGATTTCAAACTGAATAAAACAGTAATTGACAGAAGAATAAATCTGTTTATTAAAGAGGGAATAACCTTTAAGGTAAATACAAAAGTTGGTGTCGATTTATCTGCCGATAAATTACTGAAGGATTTTGATGCGATATGCTTGTCATGCGGAGCTATGGAACCCCGTGATTTACCCGCGGAGGGACGAAATATGAAGGGTATTCATTTTGCCATGGAATTCCTTCGTCAGCAGAATAAAGTGGTAAGTGGTCAGGAAATTCCTGAAAACGAACGACTTTCGGCCAAGGACAAGAAAATTCTTGTTATTGGTGGGGGGGATACAGGCTCTGACTGTGTTGGTACATCGATCCGTCAAAAGGCAACTTCTGTTACTCAAATTGAGATCCTCTCCAAACCGGCACTTAAACGGGGGGATGATAATCCCTGGCCATACTGGCCCAATACATTGCGCACCTCCAGTTCACATCTTGAAGGTTGTGAAAGAAGATGGAATCTGGCGACAAAAAGATTCCTCGGTAAGGATGGTGTTTTGACTGGTGTTGAGGTTGTGCAGGTTGAATGGATCAGGGAAAACGGCAGGATGAATATGAAAGAGATCCCCGGAACTCTCGAAATTATTGAGGCAGATCTGGTTCTCCTCTCAATGGGATTTTTGTCTCCCACACACAAAGGGTTACTCGACAGCTTAGGCGTTGAGTATGATGAACGGGGTAATGTAAAATCGGTCAATAACGCCACAAACCTGGATAAGATCTTTGTAGGTGGTGATGCCACAAGGGGTGCAAGTCTTGTTGTCTGGGCAATCCGCTCCGGACGTGATGCAGCAAAACGGATCCACCAGTTTGTGACCAAATAAGAAAAAAATTCTCTAAAATAAGAAAGACCGGTTTTCGACCGGTCTTTCTTATTTTAGTACTTTATGAAAAAGTCTTCTTTCTTTTGTCGTACTTTCGGCAAATGCTGGTATTTGTCATCTTCAGAACGGTAGCCAACAGCCAGCACAATCTTGGATTTTAATCCCAATTTGTTAAGATCCAAAATCCGGTCAAATTCCTCCGGACTGAAACCTTCCATCGGACAAGTATCAATTCCCA
>CAIXCY010000115.1 GCA_903918045.1 uncultured Bacteroidia bacterium | reverse complement strand
TTCAATTGCCACATGACGTTCTGAAATCTCAACCCTTATTGCTCTTTGCAGTTGAGAGACAATATCTATATACTCATTACATATTTTCATTTCAATACTTTCAGAACCTTTTTTTCGTACTGTCGGATTGTAATGATATTCATGATATAAATTACAGGCTGTTTCGTTTTTTCTTGCATCAGTAACCTTAACCGAACCATTGTTTAAGCCATAGTAATTCCACGATAAATTAATCTCGTTTTTATTGGGAGGCCATTGTTTTGATCTGTAAAGCAATGGATCATCACCTCTTAGCAACCAGGATTGGTAAAGATTATGTGCTGTAAATGAACTGCCATATATCAATTGTGAATAATGTTCTGCCCATGATTCAAATTGACTATTCAACCTGGGTGGTATCTGGATACCCAATCCGGCAGAACGTTGTTTCATCCAAACCACATTATCGAGAAAATTTTGACGCGACATTGTCAGATAATGGTTTCTATGCTGATAATATAAACCGGAATCAGTAGCCAAAGCCAATGCATGACCTAATCGGTCGCTATGCGTAAAATTCATAAAGTGCAAAACTTCATCGATGGCCCGTAATCCATCTGCAATATCCGGAAAATCTTCCCCCACGTGATAGGTAAAACCTAAATCGGAGGGTTGATATTTTATGAAATAAGCAAATTCGTTTTTATGCTTTTTACCCCGTAAATAACGGTATGCTTGAGCAAATACCTCTGGACGGGTTGCCATTTCGGACGATGCAGCATCTATTCCCACCAGCTTTCGACCAACAGAGGGAGAATTATCGCGTAAAGCGCCAATCGAAATCGCTTGCTTTTTCACCTGTATTCTTTTATTTGAATGACGGGGCGTACACAAATATTCATTTATCCTGGTTTTATCCGCGCTTTTAATAAAATGACAGATGTAGTAGTATTCCGGTTTTTTCGCTGTTTTTATTGTTTGTTTAGTACCGTAGCTGGTATCATCAATTTGTTTGATTTTTTTATACAATGAAGAGGTTGTTTCTGTTGGCGCAATACGGGCTTCAAGATAGTCGATTCTTTGATTATTGAAGGTTGTTTTAAACGCAAGTTCCTCTACTAATTTTTCAAAAATACTCCCTTCCTTCAAAAAAAAACTTTTTCGGTCCTGGTAGATTTTAAAATTATCAAAGCCCACTCTTTTATCAACCTGAATCAGCTCTTGCCTGAATTTATTTTTGATGAGTAAATAAAGAAACAAGTGGTTTGAAAGCGATTTATAATCAGTAGCTTTCCCATATATATGCCGGAATAGCTGATACAACAATCTACGTTCACCAGACAATACCGAATTGACAATATGTGACTCTTCTTCTTCCAGACAGGATAAATTAGAAGGGATAGCGTAATCTATTACCTGATTATTATACCGTTTACCATATTTATATCGCAGCTCACTTATTTTTCTTTGTGTCTCTCCGGATTGGGAAACCCGCGAAAAATCATTGTAACGAATACCTGTTGGATATTCACATGTGGTTAAAAATGCAAACAATTTTGTTCGAATATCAGCGGCAATAACGACCAAATCATGTAAAGGGAGTCGTTTTTGTGAACGATTTGAAGTTATATCGGCTGTTTGAGGAGTTTTAATATTCTTAAATTGTTTCCCACGGTGCGAAATATCGTTCATTAAACTCAGCCAGTTTAAATCAAAAATAAGAGTAGAGCCCCCAAGATGAAAATGAAGCTCGGCCATTCCCTTATCGGTGATATTTTGAAGCGATGTATTGTTGTGCGTGATAACCGGTCGCCATGAAAAATTAGTTCTTTTGAACCAATGAAGAAGATCCTGATTTGCCAAATAGGAGGTGGTCAATACATCTTCTCCCAACAAAAGCGACACTTCACGCCATCTGAGCAAATGTTCGTATTTGCAGGCTGGCTCACTATTGCATTCTGTTAGCACATCTTTTGTAAAATGCAATGGAACATTTAATAACGATTGATGATCCTGATTTTCGTCCGGATATTTCATCCATTTTGACACCAGCAATTGATAGATGGAATATATTTGGTCGTTGGTATATACACGGTAAGCATGGCCAAAATGAAAACGGAACCAATCCTGATTCACTTCAGAAAGAGCATCACCCCGCAAATCCCGATCAAGTATATGTTCGGGGCTGGTATGATTGAACAGGACATCAATTGCTGCCCGAAGATTGTCCATCTAATTTCTGTTAATGCTTTTTATATATAACCAATATTTGCTTTTCAAGCATTTTTAACTTGCTGCTTGTCTTTTAAATTAGTATCTGTTTTTGATGTTTTTGGATTAACTTTTGTTTTAGTAACTTTTTTCTCTTCGTTAGTAATAGGTTTAACAATTGACTCAAAATATTGATCATTGTTTTCACTTAATATTCTACTAAAAATATTCAAAAAGGAAAAATCAATAATCAAATGTTGTTTTTCATTTATATTAGATTCATTTTTTTTCGTTTCTATAAAATCATAAGTTTGTATTGCATAGTTAGATGAACTAAAATTATCAAAAAAGTTCTTGTATGAACTAGTTGATCTCCCTGCAATAGTTCGTGGTTTTTCTCTTTTTAAGTGAGATAATAGGTCTTCTAAAATCTCAATATTCCTTATGCAAGCACACGATTGTAATCGATGAACTTCACTTTCATGCTTTCGATGAGTACTTGCATATCCCTTTAAATGATTATAAACAGAATCAATCCCAACTGTTTTGCAAATTTCAACAAAAGATTTTTTACCTTCTTCAATTAACTCAAATCTATCGTAACATCTTTCAATAAATGGCACATTATAAGTCCAAGCCATAATATCAAAGCGAAAACTCACAAATCTTCTGTCCGATAAATCCTTGACATAGTAAATATCCACAAGTCTTCGATATTTACTTTTTTTATCTTCATGCCGACTTACCAATAACATTATAAACTCTGTAAATCTCAATTTTTTTTCATAATCTTTCTTTTTATCCTCATCTAAGGATAAATATTCATTAAACTCCTTTTTTAATGTATCAATTAAATCAATTAATTTTTTTGCATCAACTTCACGTTGTGCTCTGCTATTATTCTTATTATCTGTCGGAATAATGTCGATCATTTCTGTATTAACAAGATTGCCTCCTACTAATTTTTCATAGTTCGAAAACCCAGACATATCAGCGCTAACCGTAACCTCCTTGCGGCTATTATCTTTGACTGCTGTTTCTTCATTAATTTGGTATGGTGCCGTTATTTCGTCGTAATACTCATACAGCTTTATTGAATACAAGGCTTTAATAATAAACAATAATCGCTTAACATACTCATCTGGGTTAATGGTCTGAATATGATTGATAAGTGCCATTGCATCACCAAGTGATATGTTATATGATTGATTTCTTATGTCTGTAATATTTATAAATTCTTGATGATCATATTTTGATTCATTATCCGGCTTTTTCACTAAGGAATCCAAATGCTGAATTACCGTTTTATTGAACAGGGTGGCATCCGAAACCAACAATAAATTCTCAATTATTCTTTTACCTTCCGCATTCAAATGATTATCCACCCAGGTTGTGAACAGATACGATTTAAACAGTTTTTTATTGTATTCCGGCTTTATCTCCTCTTGGTGATAATCCTGCATATCGTGGAGCATCTTAAGCAACAGCCTCAATTCGCGAAGATTGCGAGGGATAATATAGCTTGTGGCTCCTTTTTGGTTGTAAAAAAGGTAACGGGTTTTTTCAAAAATCAGTTGGGGAACAGCTTCTCTTACTGTTGCATAATCTATTGGGCTTTTATCATACTTAGATTTATAAATCAATAATTGCTTTTCAAAACTGGTGGCCATATCCGGCAGGTAAATACGGTGTTCCAATGGAATCAACTTACCCAAATACCTATCCACCATTTCATCAATTACAGCAAATTCAATCTCCTTTTTATCCAACAGATACTTGAATTCTTTAGAGAATTTGTTCTTAACAACCAGGGCTAACTGATCGACTTTTACAGCCATCAGAATGATCACTCCTGGTAGTATAAAGTATTTACGTATCTGCTCTACCATGGTATGTGCAAAACGGGTATGTAAATCGATGTCGTCAATCGGGATAATTAATAAACTGTCATCTTTACCCGAAAAGAAAGACAGATAGGAACGAATCAGCTCTTCAATACTCTTTTTAAGCTCAACTCCGGAAGCCAGCTCCATTAATTGCTCCAACGAATCATCTGTAAAATCAGATCTTTTCTGCATCGCATTCAAGTCTGTTTTTACTTGCTGGAATTTTTTTATTAGATTATCTTTTTTGCAGATTTTCTCATCATTTAATTGAATACACTTGCCTTCGATTTCATTTTTGAATTGCTTAAACATCTTTCCGATGATGATCTCCATAATATTGCACTTATGATCAAAAAAAGAGGGGTCAATCAGTTCTATGGATACAAATCGGTTATCTCTAATCCATTCATTTATTGAAGTCTTATTTTGATCATCCGCTTTTTGAAGCATTTGCTCAACCGACATCATACAAGAGGTTTTTCCGGAACCTCGCTCTCCAATAAATGCAAATACATTATTTGGATATTCGAGGCTTATGGGCAATTC
>CAIXCY010000114.1 GCA_903918045.1 uncultured Bacteroidia bacterium | reverse complement strand
GGCGCTCACTCATTCCAGATCTATATGGCTTCAACAACATCTGTTTTGCCTCAGGAAACCATGATGTGGAACCAAAATGATTATAAAAACAACGGCTTTGCAATTGGATTCCTTATTACAAGACTCTGGGGATTCTAATTCGTTAATAGTTAATTAAATAAAAAAGGTTTTATGAATTAGTTTTCATAAAACCTTTTTTTATTGGCTGCATTCAACGTGAAACTAAAGATACATCCTTTCCCGGGAATATTTTCACTTGAGACCAATACCTGCCCCCCAAGTTTTTCGATGATTCGTTTGGTTATTGAGAGTCCGAGCCCATGACCTTCCACATTTTTCTTTCCCAATCTTTCAAAATCAGTAAACAATTTTTCGACAGATTCAGCAGAAAGCCCTTTCCCGTTATCCTGAATCCAAAAACGAAACTGGCCATCCCCGAAACGCTCACTTCCCAGAACTATTCGGGGCGGGATACCTCCATATTTCAAGGCATTACTGATCAGATTAACCCAGACTTCCTCAATCCACTGCGGATGACCCAGGACTGCAGGCCAACCTGCAGGGACAATAATCTCCGCATTCCGTTCTTCTGAATCACGATTTAGCCTGCTAAAAGCTTCCGATACGATGACCTTCATATCGATTACGACTGGTTTTATATCTTCCTGTCTGATTCGGGCTAAAAGGAGCAATTCGTCTACAATCTTTAGCATCTTATGCCCCTGTTCATGGAGCATATCCAGCAGCTCAAAGGCCTGATCCCAATTCTGATTCTCAATATCATCTTTTATAAAATCGGTTAATCCGATTACACCGCTTATTGGGTTCTTGAGGTCATGGGCAACGGTACGGGCATAGGCATCAAGATCCTCAATTAATTTTTCATTCTGAACTATTTCGTTTCGCAGCAGTTCATTGGATTCAAATGCAGCATCAAGCGCCTGCTTCCGGATCGAAATGTCGTGCAGGAGAAAGATCCGGCCAATCAGCCGATTGTTATTGTTCATCACAGGACTATATTTCACTTCGAAATATCTCACTCCGTTCGGGGTACGGATAGTAGTTTCAGTAAGAAATTCCCCCTCGGAAGAGCTTTGTGGATCTCCATTTAAAAATAATTTGTGAAATCTTTTGAATTGATTCCCGATAATCTCAATGCGGTCAGCGTTAATTATACAGCTAAACGCCTGATTTACTTCGACAATGCGGTCGTCCATATCCACCACAATTATTCCGTCTGACAAATTATTTATAGTTTGTCTTCGGGCAACCGGAACTACATCAAGCATTTGACGAAAGAAAATTCCAAATGCGATTATTATCCCCGAAAAGACAAGCACAATGGGGGTAAAATCGGTATTGGAAGGAACAAGCTTAAACACATATATAATACTGGAAATCAGTGGAAGGATAGAACCGAGAATGAGGTATATCAATTGTGACTTGTAGATTTTGTAAAACCGGAAGGTACTTGTGAGCAGGATTATTATTGCCGAGAATAAAACCAAATATTCATAAAAGGCAAAAATCCAGAACCATGTCCCGTAATTGTATACATTTTCATTCATGGAGGGGTAAAAGTCAACAGCTTTCCAGATCCAATGATGGAGCGGATTGGTAAAAACCAGCAAAATAGTTAAAATTGGAATTACCATTAAGAGGCTAATGAAACCTTTCCGTACATATTTCTCAAACAGGGTATAAGCCATTGTAAACAAGAGAAAAAAGACAGTGGTTGTTGAAGAGCCAAGATATCCGATTTGTGCCCAGATCAGTTTTAATTGTAAAGTGGTAGCGGCATGTTCAAAACCTTCAGAAAGAGCCCACAAGGCAGCCGAAAATTCAAACAGAATCAAGAACAGAACCCCATCTGTGGCTCTTTTTTTCCTAAGAACGATTACTAAACCTAAAGCAAAAAAAGCCGACAATAAGCGAACAAAAAAAAGCGAGGTAAATTCGAAATTCATGATCAAGTATAAATTACCTTATTTATTAGGAAACTCCCATACATGTTACCTCTACCAAGGTGAGCAATCAGACTAAAATATTTTCAAAAAGCATTTTAACTTTTTCGCGAACCACCAGTGGATCGGGATTAAGGGGAAAGACCATTTGTGGTTTTAAATAGGAAACTTTATTCTCACTTTTGAATTTCTCTATTCCCCCTCCCGTTATATTTAGCATAATTACGGAGTCTGGCTTAACCTTCTTATGAACGACTGCCTGCATAAGAGAGGCCACAGCGACAGCGGCAGCAGGCTCAAGATCGTTTCCTTCGGTTTGAATAAACAGTTCACCAGCAATATCGGCTTCCTCATTTGAAACTTCAAAAACTTCACCGCCAGCATCCTTCATCGCATCATACAACCCCCCCTTAATGCCATAGGTTGGCTTTCTGTTGGAAAGAACTTTTGCAACAATTTCCTCCACCTGTTTTCTGGCAACCTCATCATTAAAAGGGAGCATCTCGCGCGAGTCTGCCTCCCAGGCCTCCTTAATAGGGACAAACGGGGAATTTTGAGATACCATTAGTTTCATTTTATTTGAACCAAAGCGGCCATCCTCAATGAACCTCATATTTGCTTCCCATGCAGCCACTGCACCAGTTCCGCTTCCAATAGCCTGAAAATAATAGTCCGGTATTTTCCCAATAGCTGATACCGCCGATAGTACGGTAGTCCCCATTCCGTCTCTGCGTGCCACATTCTTTGATCCCCCTTCCGGATAGAACCCTCCAATTTGGCAGGCAAGATTTGACAGATGAATAGCATCGAAATAATCGCCTCCTGATTCAACAGCGATCAATTTTACGCAGGGGTCAATATTCTCTGTAAACCATAACGCCTTTAGATTATCCTCTGGGACAACAATTAGTAGTGGGATTTTATTTTCGGAACAAACTTTTGCAAAGGCGCGGGCTGTATTTCCAGCCGAGGCTACAACCATAACATCATTCTCTTTACTGTTAACACGGGCGCAAACAGCATAGGCCTCACACTCTTTAAAGGTTCCGGTTTTCATCAGGGCCCCTTTCTCGGGCCAATAGCCATTAAAGGTAATAAAGAGGTTTTTAAGCCCTAACCGGTCAGCCAAACCCACACTTTTAAACGTAACCGGGGCTCCGGATCCATTCAGCGTCTTATGAATCGGAAGCCATGACGAAAACTTATATAAACCTGGAAGTTTATCGTTGATAACCAGTTGCTTGTCGGCATAATATGCCCGAAGGAGCGCTGCATGGCTCTTGTTTGGACAGCTCAATTCCCAGTTTTGATCTTCGAAACAATCTCCGCAGCACAGTGATTGAAGGTGATATTTTGTTTTGACAAAACCTGACATAACAATGATTTTAAGGTTTCAAAGGTAGTTTTTTTGAAAGGTAAAGCAAATGGTTATTTTAACCTGGGAACCTTAAATATTATATACTTCACCACCTTTTATTGACAATTGCCAACCTGTTCAGTTATTCAGATTCTCATCAACAGCTCTGTTTAGATAACGGTTAAAGGGTTGGATGATTTTAAAAAGATCTACTGCTTTAACAAGAAAATCTGGAGAGAGCAGTTCCTCTTCCTTTACTACATGACCAACAGCATAACTTCGGTTTTTGATTAACTCTGCATGTTCCCAATCTTTTGGATAACCCTTTGGGGCAGTTTTGAGTTTATCAAAATATTCAAGCGTGAATGTCTTCTTAAACTCTCCATTTTCAATTACCCCTAAATAATCCTGGGGATGGTAGTAGATCTCCTGTCGAATCGCCTGAAGGTGTTTGGGTGGTGGCATATAGATCCCGCCCGACAGAAAGCATTCCCCGGGTTGGATATGCAGGTAATAGCCTGCAAACCCAGATTTCTTTCCCCCTCTGGCAATGAAACAGCCGTAATTGGATTTGAATGGGCGTTTATCGTTGGAAAAACGGACATCACGGAAAATCCTGAAGACGCAATCTTTAGGGTTCAGTTTGGTAACCTCCGGGTCAAAAAGGCGAATTTCGCGGATTAGAATTTCAGCTACGGCGAGAAATTGTTTACGTGTAATGTCGTATCTCTCCCTGTTTTGGTCAAACCATTCACGCGAGTTGTTCGCTTCAAGCTCTTTTAGAAAATCGAGTATCTCCTTCATTTATCAAAAATAACTCAAAATGGTCAATTAACTTTCATTTGCTTCCCTATTTTTGTATAAAATTCTGAAATTTTATGAAGCGAGGTTGTATAATCGTAGCGGGTGGAAATGGTTCCCGCATGGAATCTGATCTTCCAAAACAGTTTCTTCTCCTTGATGGATTACCGGTATTAATGCATACGATTCTAAATTTCCACAATTTCGATGCGGCAATGCAATTAGTGGTTGTGCTTCCGACTGATCAAATCCAGGGTTGGGAAGCCCTCTGCCAGAAATATCATTTTGATATTCCGCATCAGTTAACTACAGGCGGAGAGACCCGTTTTCTGTCGGTAAAAAATGGTCTTGCGATGGTTTCTCAGTGCGATTTAATTGCCGTTCATGACGGGGTCCGGCCATTGGTGAGCCGTGAAACAGTTATCCGCTGTTTTGAAACAGCAGAATTAAAGGGGGCCGCAATTCCGGTTCTGCAGGCCAACGAATCGGTCCGTCAGGGAACCATGGACGATTCAGTTCCCGTAGACAGGTCGCAGTATTTCATGGTTCAGACACCACAGGTGTTTAAAGCCTCCCACATTCTGGAGTCCTACAATCAACCATGGATACCTGAATTTACAGACGATGCCTCGGTGGTTGAACATGCCGGAGTCAAGGTGCATTTGGTGACAGGGAATCGCGAAAATATCAAGATTACGTTTCCGGAAGATCTTCAGATTGCGGAATTATTTCTGAAGCTAAGATTCAATCTTAAAATATAGATAATCAATAATTAGAGATTGTCCGGCAACTGATTTATCGCTCTGTTTAACAGCCTATACTTATCTGATTTATCATATTTTGCTATTCTTTGATAACCTTTACCTCCATCCTTATATCCTTCAAAGGTCGATCCTGAGGTCCGGTCGGCTGTGCTGCAATCGAATCCAGGACAGCCAGTCCTTCAAGAACTTCGCCAAAAACGGTATAGTTACCATCCAGATGTGGGGTCCCTCCGACCGTGGTATAGAGTTGCTTTTGAGTTTCTGTAAGTTTATACGGAGTCTGTTTTGCACTGTCTGTTGCGGCGGCCTGGAGTTTGGCCACCAACTTATCAAAAGCATTTTTATTATTCGTTTGCTGGTAAAATTTCAATGAATCGCTTTTGTCCATAGCCAGTTGGTTCATGATTTTTTGTGCCAGTTTCAAATTTCCCTCATCTTCGAGTGCCTGAAGATTACTTGCCGGAAAGACAAGACCCTGAACAATATAAAACTGTGATCCGGAAGATTTTTTCAGCGGATTTGTTGCATCACCCTGGCGGGCTGCCGCAAGTGCCCCTTTTTTATGCAGTAGTTTAGGATTAATTTCATTTTCAAGCTCGTATCCGGGTCCGCCATTCCCCAGTTTTTGCCCAGGCTGCGCTGTTTTTGTGTCGGGATCCCCACCCTGAATCATAAAATTCCGAATCACGCGATGGAACAACTGCCCGTCGAAATAGCCCGATTTGGCAAGTTTCAGAAAATTATCCCGATGCCTAGGTGTCTCATTGTAGAGGGCCACCTTCATCTCTCCAAAATCGGTTTTAATTGAAACTATGGGGCGGTTATTTATAGTATCCTGTGCATTTCCGCACGAGAAAAAGAGCGCTGAGGCCACAAATAGAGCGACTTTAATAATTTTCATCCTTACATGAATTGATATTGTCAAAGATAAGAAAAAATGGTATTGACAAATGCGGCTGGCAACTGGCGGCTGACAGTTTCATTTGAATATATTTTGTTTCTGAGAAAAATTATAATTAACACCAGCAAGAATTAAGGAGGATCCTCCAGTGGGCAATTCTCAGCCAAACGCCAGTTGCAAGCAGCCAGCAGCATCTAAACGGCTAACTACAAATCTGGAAGTAAATAAGCCGTATTTTTTTTAATTTTGTGCTTCAGAATGAAAACACGAATAAAATGAGCGATTTAATAATTTACAATACACTTAGCCGGAAGAAAGAGATCTTTAAACCATTAAATCCCGGTCATGTGGGTATGTATGTATGTGGTCCCACGGTATATGGCGAAGCTCATCTTGGTCATTCGCGCCCTGCCATCACCTTCGACCTTTTGTTTCGTTATCTCAAACACCTGGGTTATAAAGTGCGTTATGTACGAAATATTACCGATGTAGGTCATCTTGTAAATGATGCAGATGAGGGTGAGGACAAAATTGCAAAAAAAGCAAAAGTCGAAGAACTTGAGCCTATGGAGATTGTCCAGCTCTACACCAACAGCTACAGGCGTAATATGGGACAGTTAAATGTCCTTCCTCCGAGTATCGAACCTTCAGCCTCAGGCCATATAATTGAACAGATTGAAGCAGTTCAGCAACTTATCGATTCAGGTTTTGCATACGAGATAAACGGATCGGTCTACTTTGATGTGGAGAAATTTGCATCTGTTCATACCTACGGGAAGTTGTCGGGACGTAAAATTGAGGATCTTTATTCCAATACCCGCGATCTTGATGCACAGTCTGAGAAAAGATCCGGTCTTGACTTTGCGGTGTGGAAAAATGCCGCTGCGGAACATCTCATGAAATGGCCTTCTCCCTGGGGTGAAGGATTTCCGGGCTGGCACATCGAGTGTACTGCTATGAGTACCAAATATTTAGGTGAATCCTTTGATATTCATGGGGGAGGTCTTGATTTGCTTTTCCCCCATCATGAAGCTGAGATTGCACAGGGGATGGCCTGCTATGGACACGACCCTGTTCATTACTGGATGCACAATAACCTGATCACTATCAACGGCCAGAAAATGGGAAAGTCATTGGGGAATTTTATAACCCTTGATGAGCTTTTTACCGGGAGTCACGCACTGCTTGAGAAAGCCTATTCGCCAATAACGATACGATTTTTCATTTTGCAGGCACATTACCGTAGCCCGCTTGATTTTTCGAATGATGCTCTTCAGGCCGCAGAGAAAGGGTTGGAACGCCTGTTAAAAGCGGTTGCACTTCTGGATAAACTAATTCCTGCATCAGTTTCGACGGTTAATGTGCCCGAATTAAGCGACAAGTTTTACGCTGCTATAAATGATGACCTGAATACTCCGGTACTTATTGCCCACCTGTTTGACGGGGTAAAGCTGATTAATTCGGCCAATGACGGAAAAGCGACTATCAATGAGGGTGATCTTACCCTTCTGAAAAGGCTCTATCACGATTTTACATTCGATATTTTGGGATTCAGGTCAGAATCGGCTGAGGGTGTCTCCGACCATGAGGCCATTTTAGGGGATGTGGTCGATTTACTGCTTAACCTCCGTGTTGAAGCAAAAAACAACAAGGATTGGGGCACCTCTGACAAAATCAGAAACAGCCTCATCGATCTGGGATTTGAGATCAGGGATAATAAAGAGGGATTTAGCTGGGAGCTGAAGAAATAGCAGCTGAGTTTTTCCCATGCGGATATGCCAAAGCCGATCCATTGCTTTAATTTGAAAAGCAAATCAGGAATCTAAGATTACTTTATAAATGAAATTACCATAGTACAGGTTATCCACCTTGGTAAGCCGGGATAGTAATAACGTGGAGAGACCGTGGCAGACCCGGGTGCATTGACAACAAGCATGGCCGCGTATTTTTCGTCGGTCAGATTATTGATTTTTATTGTGGTATCAAAAGTAAAAGTTTTAAAGACCTTAAAACGATAACCTCCGGTAAGGTTCATCGCGACCCAGCTCTTTGAATAGCCACTGTTGAGATCATTTAAGGGTATCCGTCCCGACTTGTTTAGTTCAAAGCGGGAATAAAATCCGAACGGAGTATTAAAATCAAGACTCCATGATAGGTTCTGGTCGGGCATTCCCGGTAGCTTTTTCCCGGAATAATTGATATTATCGGCTACGAAATTCTGAAAATTATAGCGGTTAGAGGCATAGTTTACATTTGTCATCAGGGAATAGTTCGCCGATGATGTATTGTCTCTTCTGCCAAATATCCATTGATTAATAGCCACTTCCAGTCCTCTGTGAAGTGAAGACCCGGCATTCATACCCACATAAACCTCTTCAGCCACCCTTTTAGGAACGATCAGGTCGGTCACCCGCATGTAGTAGTAAGCGAGGTCAATGAAGGTGGCATGCTCAAAAAGACTCACACGGGAACCCACCTCAAAACACCACGCTTTTTCCGGCTTAATAGTTCGGTTAATTAATCCGAGCGGACTTAAAGTCTCCGAAAGTGATGGGACCGAAAACCCTTTGTTTACTGATGTATAAATATACAGGTCGTTTATTGGGTTCCAGGTAAAGGATAGCCTGGGGGCAAGAATCGATGCGAAATGGTAGTTTCCAGACTGATTCAAGGTATCGGTAGGGGTAAGATCGGTAAACCGAAAACCGGAGCGGTTAAAATTGACTCCTCCGACCGCGGATAACCTTCGGTAATGTACCTCAAGCTGGGTAAAGATATCCGTTTGAAAAAGCGACTCTTTGCCATTTGAAACCATCCCCCCTTTTACCCCTATCCCTCCGGGATTTGCAGAGAGCATGCTTTTAACATTCTCAAAATAAAGGTTCATTCCTGCAACGAAATGAAATGTTGTGGCACCTACGTTCTGAGTATGTTGTGTCAGAATTCTTCCACCGTAGGCAAAATCGGCCTCATTTAAAAAATTAAAGGGGCGGTTCTCTTCTGTGTTTCTGGAGTTCAGAAATG
>CAIXCY010000113.1 GCA_903918045.1 uncultured Bacteroidia bacterium | reverse complement strand
CTGATCAACAAGTGTAAACTGTTTGATTTGTTTCGAAGGACTTATGGCTGAATTAAAAGGGGATAAGACAGAATCTCTGAAATAAGTCTGGTTGTCCGTAATGTGATGTTCCGATAGGTATTTAAAATCCGGAAATATCACGGCATGAAGCAATTCTTTATGCATAAAAACTCCTGCCTCCTTGATTGCGGGAGTGGCACCTTCGAGTTTCATTTCGAGTTCCACCGGATTAATATTTTTCCCATTAGCCAAAACAATAATCTCTTTCTTCCTCCCTGTGATATATAAAAATCCCCCTTTCTCTATACGACCAAGGTCCCCCGTATAAAGCCAACCGTCTTTGATCACTTCGGCAGTCTCTTCGGAACGATTGTAATAACCTTTCATAATATTCGGGCCCTTCGCTACAATTTCGCCATCCCTGATTTCCACAGTCAGACCGGGTAAGGCCTGACCGGTGGATCCAATTCTAATATTTCCAGGTCTTGGAAAGGTAATCATTGGGGCGGCTTCAGTCATTCCAAATCCTTCCAGGATATCAAATCCGATTGCGTAGAAAAAATTTCCAACCTCCTTGTTTAAGGCGGCTCCACCAGCAATCATAAATTTCAGATGACCTCCTAATCCAATATGTACCTTCTTAAACAGGATTGAGCCCAGTTTTCTGCTTCGTGTCAAATAAATAAGCTTTAAAAAGGTTCGTGCAATAAAACTTTTATTGATTTTAGCCATTAGACCACGATAAAGAAGATCATAAAGCCTTGGAACACCTGTCATTACGCTTACCTGATTGTCAGCAAGCGTTTTCATTAAATCGGGTGTCTGCATGGATGGGCAAACAACAATCGTTCCACCGGCATAAAGTGGTACCATCAATGACCCGATCAGAGGGAACACATGGTGCAAAGGTAGCAGAACCAAAACCTGACTCTCAGAATGAAAAATTCCGGCATCAATCACAGCGTTCATATTCGCAATGATATTTGTGTAAGAAAGCATTACTCCTTTTGGATTTCCTGTAGTACCTGAGGTATAGATAATTACAGCTGTTGTTTCAGTATCTTCAGGACCAATCCAACTGCTCTCATTCTGGTCATATTTTATTACATTGTCTTCAAAGCAAATTACCTGAGGTTGGAATGTGCACTTTTCTTTAACTTTTTGGTAAGCCTCCTCCATGCCACTACTGACAAATAGCAACTCCGGTTGACAATCATCAATAATATAGGCTACATCTTCAGGTGAAGCCAGGTAATCAATTGGAACTGCAATGCAATTACTTTGAAGTGTGGCATAAAGCGTATAGATCCATTCGACTCTGTTTTCTGAATAGATACCTACTTTTTCAACACCTTTATTATTCATTAAAAGAGAGTACTGTTGTATGCACTTGAGAAATTCTCGTCCGTTAAGATGTAGATCGGGCGTGATCAGATAGGTCTTATCCAGATTATCTCTATTTATAATTGCTTTATTCATAAGTTATTAATAAGATATACTAAAGTTTTTAGTAAATTTATAGGTGATGCTATTTCTAACAATTATCAAAGGTGAATCTCTTTTTGGTCACTTTTAAGGATAAGTTTTATGGCCGCTAGCGTGGGTGCAAAGTAATAGATTATCAGTCAAAAACCAAATAGTTTAAGGATGTAGTTGTAATACATTAATAAAATTATAGCTGAAAAAAAACTTGAAAAGGTTAAATTCAGCAATTATTACGTAGCCGAGAATCTCTTAAAAAATTTGTCCCTGGTAATTGTGCGGAATATCTTATTCACAGGCACTAAAAAATCTGGTAACAAGGGTACTAAATAATGCTTATAATGGTTTTATAGGATATGTAACTGAACTTTAATTCTTATAGTCTTAAGTTCATTTCATTTATTAAATTTGTGTTCCTATAAAAAATTAGAAAATGTCAGGACATAGTAAATGGTCAAAGATTAAAAGGAAGAAAGGTGCATTGGATGCCAAGCGGTCAAATATTTTTTCCAGATTAGCAAAAGAGATTACTGTAGCTGTTAAGGAAGGGGGTATTAGCGATCCGGCAATGAATGCAAGATTACGAATTGCCGTTTTGAATGCCAAAGGGCAGAATATGCCCAAAGATAATATTGATAGGGCAATAAGTAAGGGAGAGAAGGATGGCAATGATCTTTCGGAGATATTTCTGGAGGCTTATGGTGCAGGAAGGGTTGCTGTATTTGTAGAGTGTCTGAGTGATAATAATAATAGGACAGTTGCTGATATTAGACATATTATTACCAAACGTGGGGGTACGCTCACTTCAAAAGGATCGCTGAACTTTATTTTTGACCGCAAAGGAGTTTTCTCCATTCCAATTAAGGATGGCATTAGCCTCGAGGATCTGGAACTTGAATTCATTGAAGCAGGAGCCGAAGATATTGAAATAGATGAGGATATAATAACAGTAACAACTGCCTTTGAGGATTTTGGCAACTTTAATAAAAAACTGGAGGAGCTTAAAATTGAACCTCAAAAGGCAGAATTACAACGAGTTCCCAAGGTTGATAAACGGCTGATTGTGTCTGAAGCCAAAATTGTCCTTCGAATGATTGAAGAGCTTGAAGACAATGAAGATGTACAAAATGTCTATCATAACCTTGAAATGACAGATGAGCTGGAGCTGGCGCTGGAGGAGGAGTAATCTGAATTTAATTTGACAATATCAGGATAATTCAATAATTATGAAAAGGCGTAAATATCTTGTCCCCGTTCTGATTGTTATTGTTTTAATAGCAATTATAATAAAATCTCAATTTCCAAAGCTTTATATAGCAACGGGTTATGGCGCTAAGGCAATGGCAACAGCAGTCTTTGTTTCCGGAAGGGAGCCGCAGCTGGTTCAGACAATAGATTTAAACTATTCGATCGTAAAATATACCAGGAGTAAAATTGATTTTAAAAATAAATCAGTAACCACATCTTTCTGGGGGTTGGCAAAACAGACTGCCGTTTTTAGGGAAGGCCTTGGGTGTTGTCTGATCGGGAATACCCCTGCCGATTTGATACAGAAATTCAGTTTTACGCCTCCTTTGCAAAAACGTGCCGGACTGTGGCGCATCCCCTGGCCAAATGGTGATCAGATAAAAGACACTATTTTTCCTGAAATTGATATTGTGAGACTTAACGGCATAATCGATAGTGCCTTTGGATCTCCTTCTGTTGATAAGCGGCGAACCGCAGCGGTAGTTGTACTCTATAAAGGAGAATTGATTGCTGAAAAATATTCTCAAGAGATGGGCATAACCCCTGACACACGGATATGGGGATGGTCCATCAGTAAGAGCATAATGAATGCAATGGCAGGTGTATTATCAAGGCAACGAAAGCTGGATGTAAATGCAACAGCTCCAGTTCCACAATGGCTAAACGATCGCAGAAGGGACATCACCATCAATGATCTGATGCATATGAGTAGCGGATTGAAGTGGGACGAAGATTATGGAGATATTTCTTCAGTAACTACAATGCTATATCAATCAGCTGATTGCTATAAAGCAGCAATCGATAATCCCTATAATAAAAAGCATGGAAGTGAATGGAAATATTCGTCTGGAACCACTAATATACTTTCAGGGGTAATGCGCAATTTGATTGGAAATGACCAGGCTTACCACGAATTTCCATATCGCGAAATTTTTAGTAAAATCGGAATTTCAACTATGTTAATGGAAACCGATGCAGCCGGGAATTTTGTGGGATCATCATACAGCAATGCCTCTGCGCGTGATTGGGCAAGATTTGGTTTACTCTATTTTAATAATGGTATTTGGAAGGGAGATACAATTCTTCCTAAAGGCTGGGTGAACTATACGCGAACACCGGCTGCCGATTCAAAGGGCGAATATGGTGCCCAATTCTGGTTAAATTCTTCAAAAACTCTTCCGGATGCCCCCGACGATCTTTTCTATTGTGATGGCCACCGCGGACAACGTATATTCATAATCCCTTCACGTAATCTGGTGGTGGTAAGGCTGGGATTCTCTGAGGAAGGATTTGACCATAATTTATTTTTGAAAGAAATTCTTAATACTATAAAATAGAGTATGTTAATGTGGATTCTTAAGGTTCGGAGAAGATAGCCACAAGCGCTTCATACAGGCAATTGCAAATTTCAAAATGAATAAAAAAAATATTATTTTTCCTGCAGAATGGTCAGATCAGAGTGGGGTGCTGCTAACCTGGCCACACAAAGGTAGTGACTGGGTAGATATGCTCGAAGAGGTAGAGGAATGTTTTATTTCCCTGGCTCAGGCTATTTCAAAACGGGAAAAAGTACTTATTGTATGTCCGGATAGCCATATTTTGACGAAAAAACTAGTGGGTTGTAATTTTGAAAATATTATTTTTTCAGAACTTCCCTCGAATGATACCTGGGCACGTGATCACGGTGCAATCACAGTAGTGTGTAATGATAAACTCACATTATATGACTTTACATTTAATGGTTGGGGGATGAAGTTTGCATCAAATTTCGACAATCAAATCACATATTCTCTTTATGAGCAAGGGGTGTTCTCTCAAGAGGTTCAATACGAAAATATGCAGAATCTCGTTCTGGAAGGGGGAAGCATCGAATCTGATGGCGAAGGAATCATCCTTACTACGAGAGAGTGCCTGTTCTCAAAAAACAGAAATCAATATCTGTCTGAAAAAAAGATAGAACAACGATTGACTGAACTTTTTAATCTTAAGAAAATTCTTTGGTTATCATCGGGCTACCTCGCAGGTGATGATACTGATAGTCATATTGATACCCTGGCAAGATTTTGCGATCCTGAAACAATTGCCTACGTGAAATGTGACGATCCGGCGGATGAACATTTTGATGCTTTACGAAGGATGGAAGATGAACTCTTTTCTTTTAAAACTTTAAATAATAAACCTTATAAACTTATTGCATTACCCATGGCCGATGCGGCTTATGATGGAATGCTAAGATTACCAGCAACCTATGCAAATTTCCTAATTATTAATGGTGCGGTTCTGGTTCCGTTCTATAATTCTCCTAAGGATAAATTAGCCGAATTACAACTTCAGAAAGCCTTTCCGGATAGAGAGATTATTGGGATTGATTGTCGCCCACTTATCAGGCAAAATGGTTCGCTTCATTGCGTTACGATGCAATTTCCCAAAGGTGTGATTTAATTAATTGATATATTTAATTATTCGTAAAATGTTAAAAATCGGATTAATACAACAAAAAAATAAATCAGAGATAGAAGTTAATAAGTCTAAGTTAGCATCTAGTATTGCTAGTTGTGCTGAGGCTGGTGTTGAGCTGATCGTCTTACAGGAACTTCATAATTCGCTCTATTTTTGTCAGACAGAGGATCCTTCACTTTTTGATCTTGCAGAACCTGTCCCCGGGAATTCCACTGCCTTTTACAGTGGGCTTGCCCGGAAACACCAGGTTGTGTTGGTAACCTCTCTTTTTGAGAAACGATCTGCTGGCCTTTATCATAATACAGCCGTAGTATTTGAAAAAGATGGCTCAATTGCCGGGAAATACCGAAAAATGCATATCCCTGATGATCCGGCATATTACGAGAAATTTTATTTTACTCCCGGGGATCTGGGTTTTGTCCCTATACAGACCTCTGTGGGAAAACTTGGAGTTCTCATCTGTTGGGATCAATGGTATCCTGAAGCTGCAAGGTTGATGGCTCTGGCAGGCGCCGAGATATTGATTTACCCAACGGCTATCGGCTATGAATCATCGGATACAACAGAAGAAAAAAGTCGCCAAATCGAAGCATGGATTATTTCACAACGTGCACATGCAGTAGCAAATGGAGTTCCTGTAATTGCCGTAAACAGGGTAGGACTCGAAACTGATCCTTCAAACCAAACCAATGGAATAGCTTTTTGGGGATCCAGTTTTGCCACAGGACCTCAGGGTGAATTACTGGCAGTAGCTTCTGAATCGGAGGAGGTTAATCTTATTGTAGATATAGATCTAAAACGATCTGAATCTGTCAGAAGGTGGTGGCCATTTTTACGTGATCGCCGGATTGACGCTTATGGAGACCTGACAAAACGATTTATTGACTAATCGCTTTAATAATTGCAACTTTTCCGATAATCCCGGATGGAGCAGGCTCCCATTTTGCGGCATCAAAGGGCTTGTAAGTAATGTCTACAATATTTGCATCATAGAATTTCTTCCAGTTTATATGTTTGGTATCCAGGTATCTGGCTTCATTTGCAGAAAGATTTCTGACATTCAGACTAATCGAGTTTTCCTGTCCAAATTTTAAGAATGTTTTAGGAATATATAACTGAAATGGAACTGCCCAAATGGTGCCGGCATCTTTCCCATTAATAGTGACCTGCCCTGTTTCACGCAGATCATCAATTTTTATATAAATGCCAGATGCATTGATCCATGAATTCGGCAACGTAAAATTTGCTGTATAATTTCCATAACCATTGAACCACTGTAGCGCTGAATCGGGCCAGCTTGTCCAACTTGTGAGCTCTTGAGGATGGAAAATAGTCTTAGGCAGAAATGGTGTGCCTTCCAGAAATTTAACCTCCCATTTTGAAATCGAAAATGAACCTCCGGAAGGGTAAGGGAATTCCCATTTTTCCCCTTTTTTTACCCGATCGTAAGAGATCAGAAAGCAGGAGCTTCCAGGAGGAAGATAAAGCCTGGCCTTGATTTGTTGTTTTATACTTTGAAAATCAATAAATCCCCGGTCATTATTCATCGGATTAAAATACTCCAGAGATTTGGCTTTGCCTGAAAGTGTGATAGTATCATCGGAAAATTTATCGGAGAGATTAGTAATAAACCAATAACAACCCTGCTTTGATTGTTTTCTGACAAAACTCAGGCTTGAATTAACCATTGTTTCTTTCCTGATATTTAATTTGTTAAGTATTGAATCTGTTTTTCCCCTAATACTATTCGGATTTTTCACAAACTCTATTTTTAGTCTGTCCAAAAGAGACTGTTGGCTTTGACGACCATACCCCGGTAACGCTTCCGGAAGAGATCCGTCAAAGATTATTGACACCCCCTGATTAGTAAGTGCCACGAGTTTTCCTAACGTCTCAACAGTCATCTGTGTGGTTCTGGGAATCACTATAACTTTATACCGGCTTCCACTGATAGAGACGCTATGATCAGAATTGACTACTAATTTGCTGATTTGCATGTCGGAGATGTAATCAAAACTATAACCATTTTCCCATAAACGGGTTGTTAATTTTCCAAAAGGTGTATTTAAAAACCATTTGTCGGCATGGTGAACGCTAAAAAGAAACAGTGGTGGCTCCTGAGTATTTGACCAGAAATCAAAAACAGGGAGATAAACCAAAATATCATTGTCCGGTATTGATTCCTGAAGCAGTTTCTGACAATTTGAAATGTAGCTGTTTAATAAGTGAAACTCATTCTGAAAGTGGGAATATGATCCATAATTGGTTGATGCATAGAACAACCAACCGGGAAATGGTTCTCCGGGTGGGGAATAGGTCGTACCATGAAAGAATATATGATTAATTCCTGCAGTAAAAAGCTCGTCGATCTGAGGTTTAATCTGTGACAATGCTACTTTAAAATGATTTCCAAGCCAGGTAGTAGATTCTGATGAAACAAGATTTTTCCCAAACAGGTGAGCAGGGGAGGAGGCGAATTTCATCATCAGAGGATTTGGGCGACCGAAGCTTTTCGGCTCATAATCAGGATCTATTCGCACTCCCGGGATTGAGAAACTGCTGCTTCCAAACGACTCTGTTTCAGGTATATCTGCAAGAGCATAAAGGTCCAGCAGGTTGCCTGGAGACCCATGGGCCTGGTACCTTGTTAAAATCTTATTTAGAGTAGCCCACGATGCCCAATATTGCTCAGTTTTATAGAGTAATGCAGAGAGGGTTTCACGATAATCAGATATCACCCTCGCTTTCAAGTCTCCTTCAGGATAGCCGGGGCTTAATGCGTAGAGGTACTCCTCAAGGTTATAATGATGTTGCTGCTTAAAGGCTTCAAAATAACCGGGTGTCCAGTTCGCTTTGTAAACTTCATATGAATCGTTATAGATCGCCCGGGGAAGAATACCTCCCTTATTTTTGAGAATTGTTGTATCGAAAACACTCAGATAATGTTTCATTGCATTGGGATCAAAATGGTCGACAACCAAACCCTCTCCACCAGGAGCAGCCCTTTTAACCTGTTGATTTGTTGGCTCGTAAGTAACAATTAAATACTTTCGTATCTTATTATCCGATAATTGATTACAAAAACTTATATCGTTTGTTCGTTTATAAATAGTTGGGGTTATAATCTCGAAAATATCTGGTTTAGCAAATATACTTCTTCGCAATATTTCAGCTATTTTCAGGGTATCAGAACTATTAACCTCATTAAACAACAGTTGTTTTGCTCCATACCAGGCCGTAATATTTGGGCCGCCAAAGGGCCAACCTGTTCCTGTTGAGAGATCGATCCCAAGTCCGAGCTTTCTGGCTTCGCTGCAGGTAAAATTGAACAGGTTCATCCAATCCTCAGAGAGGAAAGAGACAAAATTGCACTCCTCACCTTTTACACCATAAATTGGGATGACATGAGCCCCTCCAAGCCCGGATTTTTTAAAATTGGCTAATTGGGCCACGATACCTGGTTTATTGACTTCACTCCCTTGCCACCACCAGTAGGTCCAAGGTTTTCTGGTTTCAAGACTATTTTGATTTATTATTTGTGAGAATCCGTAAAGTGTCAGGAAAAGCAGAAAAAAGGTAAAAAGTAATTTTCTCACAGGGACGGAAATAATTAGATTTGAAAATCATGTGAAATATGTACGATTCCTAACCGGAAACCTGAACTCAGTTTTGGAAGAAAGTGACAGCAATAAAAATACAAAATAATTTTCTTTTCAGATTAAAATCAGCAATAGCTTTGAAAAATATGGTTATTTTGCGATTTATTTAATTGTTTAATCCTATTCATAAAGAATTTTAAATGGGAAAAGTCTTGATTATTGGTGCCGGGGGTGTTGGAACCGTCGTTGCACATAAGATGGCTGGCTTACCGGAAGTATTTACCGAAATTCTGCTTGCCAGCCGCACTAAATCGAAATGTGATTTGATCGCTGCCCGTATCGGTGGAAACAGGATTCAAACAGCTCAGGTGGATGCCGATGAGGTTTCTCAATTGGTCGCATTAATCCGATCATTTCAACCTGATCTTGTTGTTAATGTGGCTCTTCCTTATCAGGATTTGACGATAATGGATGCGTGTCTTGAGACTGGTGTTTCATACCTTGATACAGCTAATTATGAGCCAAAGGATGAAGCTAAGTTTGAATACAGCTGGCAATGGGCTTATCAGGAAAGGTTTAAAAATGCCGGATTGACCGCCATTCTCGGTTGTGGTTTTGATCCGGGAGTAACGAGTATTTTTACTGCTTGGGCTGCCAAATATGTATTTGATGAGATTCAATATCTTGATATCGTGGATTGTAATGCCGGAGATCACGGGAAGGCATTTGCCACAAATTTTAATCCTGAAATCAATATCAGGGAGGTGACTCAAAAAGGGAAATATTGGGAAAATGGGGCATGGGTTGTGACTGAGCCTCATGAAATCCACAAATCATTAACCTATCCTCATATTGGAGAGAGAGAGTCGTATGTGATTTACCATGAGGAACTTGAATCACTGGTTAAAAATTTTCCAACACTTAAGAAAGCACGGTTCTGGATGACTTTTGGACAGGAATATTTGACTCATCTACGAGTGATTCAGAATATTGGTATGGCTGGAATCAAGCCGATCCTCTACGAAGGAAAGGAGATTGTCCCGATTCAGTTTTTAAAGGCTGTATTACCCGCACCAGAAGAATTGGGGGCCAATTATAAGGGAGAAACATCTATCGGATGTAGAATTAAGGGGATAAAAGATAAAAAGAAAAAGACCTATTATATTTATAATAACTGTAGTCATGAGGCAGCTTTTGCTGAAACAGGTATGCAGGCAGTAAGTTATACAACAGGGGTACCCGCTATGATTGGTGCCATGATGTTTCTTCAGGGGAAATGGAAAAAACCCGGAGTCTTTAATGTTGAAGAATTCAATCCTGATCCATTTATGGAACAGCTTAATTTACATGGACTTCCCTGGTGGGAATTGCACGATGTAAGACTAGAGATGGATTAATTCGTAATGAAAAGAGATAATTTGGAAGTTCCAAATTATCTCTTTTTTCGTTGTTGCCCCGACTCTTCGGGGCAGATCAAATGGTATATTTCACCCCATCCAGGAAATCCACCCACATTCCGGTCATCGATAAACAGATCGGCATGAATCTTCCTGCTAACCGATAAATCAAATCGCTCTTCCGGATAGCTTCTGTTAACGGCATAAAATTCGACACCACCCTTTCTGCAAAATTCGACAGCTTCTTCCAAAGTCTTTCCAGACCGGTATGTCCAAAGGATAATTTGATGTTGCTTTTTCTGGAGCGCCTTTATTGTCTCTAAAGCGAACGGTAGTTCTTTGCCAATTGCCGGATAGCGGTGCTCTACGATAGTTCCATCAAAATCAATAGCAATAATCATAACTCAATTTCACCTTTTTAGTTAATATATTCAACCGGCACAATTTAAAGTGGCCGGGATTGCTGTGTCTATTTAAGAAAAGTTCAGATTTACAAACGTGCATCAATTAATTCCCGCGCTAAAATCCCTTTAACGTCATAAAGAATTGCTCCTTTGTCTTTGAATGCCTGTAGGTCGATCTCCATAAATTTATCATGAGCGACAGCTAAAATTACTGCCCCATAATTTTGGAATTCATTTAGTTCTCTGATTATTGTAATGCCATATTCATCCTGAACCTCATCAATTGAAGCCCATGGATCATAAACATCAACCTCAATTCCATAGCTAATTAACTCGTAATAAATGTCTGTAGCTTTGGTATTTCGAATATCCGGACAATTTTCCTTGAACGTAATTCCCAACATAAGTATTTTGGAATTTTTTACAGCTATCTCCCTTTTAATCATGAGTTTAACAACTTCCGAGGCAATGTATTTCCCCATACTATCGTTTAATCTTCGGCCAGCCAGGATTATTTCGGGATGATATCCTGCCTCCTGAGCTTTTTGTGCCAGGTAATATGGGTCTACTCCAATACAATGGCCGCCAACTAATCCTGGTTTAAAAGGGAGGAAATTCCATTTTGTACCGGCTGCAGCTAAAACATCATGAGTATCAATCTTCATGGCATTAAAAATCTTGGCCAGTTCATTTACAAACGCAATATTAATGTCGCGTTGACTATTTTCTATAACTTTTGCTGCCTCAGCTACCTTGATCGATGCAGCCTTATAAGTTCCAGCCTGAATCACAGATCGATATGTTGCATCAATAATTTCTGCTGCCTCAGGGGTAGAACCCGAAGTGACTTTCAGAATTTTTTCAACTGTATGCTCCTTGTCCCCAGGATTTATCCTTTCAGGGCTGTACCCTGCATAGAAATCAACGTTAAATTTAAGTTTTGAAATTTTTTCGACAACTGGAAGACAATCATCCTCTGTTGCACCAGGATATACTGTTGATTCATACACAATGATATCACCCTTTGAAATTACGCGTCCTACTGTTTCAGAAGCTTTTAAAAGTGGCGTGAGATCTGGGCGATTATTTTTATCTACAGGTGTAGGAACTGTAACAATATAAAAATTACAATCCTTAATTTCCTCTGAACTGTACGAGCAATAGAGTCCAATCTCACCAGAGATAACGGGATTTTTTGTAACCAAGGCAGTCTGAAGAATTTTTTGATCGACTTCAAGTGTTTTATCAATACCTTGATTTATCTCATTAACTCTTTGCTTGTTAAGATCAAATCCGACAACTGGAAATTTTGTGGCAAAAAGACGGGCTAAAGGAAGGCCAACATATCCAAGGCCAATTACTGCAATTCGTATAGGGGGCATAATTATATGTTACTTAAGATATTTTTAATTTATAAAAAAGGGAAATAATTCCAAAAAATTCAAACTCCTTCAGTTTGAATTTGGCCAGAACTTAAAAAATTTCACCAGATAAAGATAGCTAAAATTGTAAGACGCTTCTGATTTGATTTAAAATATGAAAAATAAAAGAAAGTGCCGATTGGACAGCCTAATTTGAAAAATATTTGTTAATCAACCGGTCAATACCCATTGAAAAAGGGCCGTAATTGGTCGATGTATGTTAAATAAGAGTTAAGAATCTAAATTTCTCAAATTTCTGGTAATTTATAATCAATTTTAAAATCGCCCGAACAGTATTGTATTATTGATAATTAGGAATTTCTTATTTAGAATTAGTCAAGATAACTGAGCCTCTCCATGGGAAATATCCTGACGACCGGTTGTTTTTTAATTTCGCGTTTGATACCTTTGAGAAGTCGTTTGATAATTCAAAACTATTATTTGATCATGTTTTTTACAAACTTTGACTATGACACAAATACAATTTCAAAATTCTTTGACAAGCCTTCACAGCAAGCTATATTATTTTGCACTAAGTCTGACCAGTGATTCTGATAAGGCTCATGATTTGGTTCAGGAAACCTATCTAAAGGCATTGACTTATCGTGATAAATTTTCAGCCGATACAAACTTAATGGCATGGGTATATACGATTATGAAAAATACATTCATCAATGATTACCGGAGGAATGTAAAGGCGAAAACAACCCTTGAAAGCTCATCTCACAAGTTGCAGATATCGTTTTCAAAAGATGATTATTCTCCTGCAGCTGACTCAATTCATGCAGAAAAGGAGATCTATAAGAAAATAGATATGCTCGAGGATGAGTTCAGAGAACCATTTCAACTTTTCTTAAGTGGTTTCAAATATAAGGAAATTGCAGAGAAACTTGATTTACCATTGGGAACAGTAAAGAGCCGGATATTTTTCACACGAAAGAAACTGGGCAAATGGTTAAGTGAATATATCAACTAACCATTCCAAATTAATACTAAAAAAGAGGCTGTCTGAAAAGGCAGCCTCTTTTTTAGTATTAAATATTTCTTCCTTTTCAGGTTAACGAAAATTTATGCGTAATTCTTTAACTCCATCTGAAATGTCATTTGATCCGAAAATGGAGTGTAATAAAATTTAAAAGCCTCTCAATCAATTGATTAAGAGGCTTTTGGTGACCCAGCTGGGGCTCGGACCCAGGACCCCATCCTTAAAAGGGATGTGCTCTACCAACTGAGCTACTGAGTCATCCTTTGAGTGCCTATGTTTTTCAAAGGCGGTGCAAAGATAAGGTTGTTTTTAATTAATACAAACACCTTCTCAAAAAAAATGAATAAAGTTTCGTTTTATTTGTAGTTTTGCTTTCGCAATTTGGGTTATCCTATTACATTACAGGAATATGTGTTTTTAATTTTTTTTTAGCGATGAATGGTAAAGTTGTAATTATTACTGGCGCTTCTTCAGGAATTGGCAGGGCTTTGGCAAAAGAGTTGTTTTCCCGAGGGGTGAAATTGTCCCTTGGTGCCCGTCGACTTGACAAACTTGAAGCTTTAAAAACGGAGCTTGGCGGTCCTGATATTTTATTGACAACCACAGATGTTTCGAACGAGTTGGATTGTAAAAAATTAATTTCAAGTACGCTGGATGCCTATGGTCGTATTGACATTTTAATTAATAATGCAGGAATTTCGATGCGTGCACTTTTTATAGAGATGGACCTTGAGGTATTGCATCGCGTTATGGATGTAAATTTCTATGGAACGGTGTATTGCACCAAGTACGCACTTCCTAGTCTTGTTGAATCCAAAGGATCATTAGTTGGAATAATTTCGATTGCCGGGTATATCGGCTTACCTGGAAGATCCGCATATTCTGCCTCAAAATTTGCAATCAGGGGCTTTCTTGATACAATCAGAATAGAGCACTTGAACAGCGGATTGCATGTACTAATTGCTGCACCCGGATTTACGGCTTCAGATGTGCGTAAAGTTGCCCTTACAGCGGATGGAACTCTCCAGGGAGATACTCCCCGGAACGAAGAATCGATGATGAGCGCTGAAGTATGTGCCTACAAAATTGTTGAAGCTATCAGAAAGCGGAAAAGAAGTCTCACTCTAACCTTTCTGGAAGGAAAATTCACTGTTTTTCTTGGCAAATTCCTACCCGCATTATTGGATAAGCTGACTTATAATCATATGGCAAAAGAGCCCAATTCTCCGATAAAATCAATTGACAGTGGGAAATAGAGAAAACTTTTGAAAACGATTTCAATGCCCTATTAACCTCCTAAATAACATTAAATGAATGTAAAACTCATGAGTCTAACTTAAACTATTACTTTAAGTCTTGGAATGTTTACATAGTATACTATTGAAAACTAGCATTTTGAAGTTCTTTGGCAAATAAAAGGATATATTTACTAAAATCAGCTTGTCCGTTAATAAAATGAGGTTATCTTTGCACTGCTTTTAAAGAAAAGTAAAATAAACTGACTCGGTAGCTCAGCTGGTAGAGCAATTGACTCTTAATCAATGGGTCGAGGGTTCGAACCCCTCCCGGGTCACAAAACATCATTGTACATTATTTTTTCAATTGAACGAAAAGTCATAAAAACAACTAAGTCAGGTTTTTATGGCTTTTTTTTCATTTCCACCAGAATCATAGAATAACATACAATTAAGCAAATATCTGAAAAATATTGGATCAAATGATATTTCAGGTAGTAGAGTAAAAAAAAACGCATAAATTTGGGTTAATCAGAAAAGGAAGAAGATAGCTCATTCAACAGGGTGACCGTGAAATTGATTTTATAAAATTATCATTATATGCTAAGTTTCAATTCAAAATACAGGGTTTGTTACGGTGATACAGATCGGATGGGAGTTATGTATTATGGAAATTATCCACGGCTTTATGAAATTGGAAGGACTGATATGATTCGGGATATCTGGAAGTCGTATCGCGAAGTTGAAGAGAGCGGAATTATTCTACCGGTTCGCTCCTTGACGGCAGTATATCATAAACCAGCTCTATATGATGAGGTCCTTACAATTAAAACAATTATAAAAGAGATCCCAAAAGTGAAATTCAGGATGTTCTCCCAAATATACAATGAAAAGGAGGAGTTGATAAATGAAGGGGAAGTTGTGTTGGGATTCATTGATGCTGCAACAGGTAAACCACGTAGAGTTCCTGAAGAATTTGTTCAGATCTTACTCAATACCGCTCTTTTCTCATAAAAATTCAAATCTAATTCCATCGAAACAAATTACCCGTAAATTTACTGCGTTTACCGGTTTGTAAACAGAATTTAAATCTCCTTAAGCAATAGTAAAATAAACAGCCCCACAGCTATAAGAATCACACCAAGTCCAATGATTTTATTGGCCCACCACAAGGTGTCAATGGTTAGCTTATGTTTAAAAAGGAAAGCCAGACCAGTTATTATAAACCACCATGTTGCTCCTCCTGAAAAAATTCCGCCCACAATCATCAAAGCTTCAATCGGGTGGGATGGCTGTAAGACAAGACTATAGCTTGTGAATATGGCAATAAATACAAAGACTGAAAGTGGATTTGTCACTGTCAGCAGAAAGGCTGTAAGGAAATCCTGAAGGTACGAAGTCCCTTTTTGTTTAAATTTTTGTATCTCCTTCGCCGGATTCGAAAGGAAAATATAAAGCCCCAGAAAGATCACCATACTTGCCCCAAGAATCTTAAAATAGATTTCATAACTGTTTATGAAATCTATGATGATGGTGAGACTAAATCCAGCTATAATGGCGTAAATGGCATCTGAAGCAGCTATTCCTAATCCTGACAAGAATCCGGATTTCCAATTCTTATTTACAGTTCGCTTAATGCATAACATCCCCAGCGGACCTAAAGGAATAGACACTGCCATTCCGATCATAAAACCTTCCCAAAGTCGCATTAAAGTCATGCAAGTAAATATAGCTGAAATAAATGATATTCGTTTCCCGAAATTAAACGACAAAGTTAAAATTAGACCTGATATTTTCTACTTTTATCCCTTCGAAGTTTTATTAATACTTAAAAAATAGAATGAAATTATATTATCGCAGTTATTGTAATGATTATCATTTGTTTCGTTGTTTGACAGAATATCTGCCAGCTATCTTCAAGAGGTGTTTCTCAAGGTTAAGCAGTTTCAATATATTATGAAGAAATTATTAAAATAGCAAAATATGATTTTAAAGACTCATCCAAGGGATGTCATAAAGTATTGCCCGAGATGCGGTAGTAAAGCATTTATAACCAATGATATGGGGCGATCATTTGATTGCGAAGGGTGCAATTTTAAATATTATTTTAATAATTCGGCAGCAGTTGCCTGCCTGATCTTTAATCAGGAGGGTAAGCTTCTGCTAACGCGTCGTGCAATAGACCCTGCCAAAGGAATGCTCGATCTGCCGGGGGGATTTGTTGAACCGATGGAACGGGTCGAAGAGGCCATTGTACGAGAAATCAGGGAAGAACTAGGCGTGTTAATTACCAATGCCGAATTCCTTGTGTCTTTTCCAAATGAATATGTCTTCTCAGGTTTTTCCGTTTTCACAATCGATATGGCCTTTATTTGTTCTGTTGATGATCTCTCCTCAATTGTTCCGGCCGATGACGTTTCTTCCGTGGAATTTTTATTTCCGGAAGAGATAAAACACGAACTCTTGTGTTTTCAAAGTATGTCGAAGATTATAGATTTTTATATAAATAAATACAAATGAGAATTATAGATCGTATTAACTTACTTCGTAATTTAATGCAGTTTGAGAATATTGATGCCTTGTTAATTTTGGGAACAGATCCACATTTAAGTGAATATGTACCAATTGCCTGGCGTAGCGTTGAATGGATAAGCGGATTTACCGGTTCCTATGGAAAAATTGTAATCACCAAAGATAAAGCGATGCTTTGGACGGATTCAAGATATTATATTCAGGCAGAAGAACAATTGAAGGATACCGGAATCGTGATGATGAAAGATCGCCATCCCGATACTATTTCAATTGATAATTGGCTGATTATGGAACTTAAATCAGAGAATCTTGTAGCAATCGATGGTCAGACTATTTCATACAGTGAAATTAGTAAACTTAAAATTAAACTGGGTGCGAAGGGCATAGATCTTATAATAAACAAGGATCTGGTCTCACAGATATGGAAAAACAGACCATTATTACACCAAAGACCGATCGAAGATTATCCGTTACAATTTGACGGTCAGTCCAGGTCTGAAAAGCTAGCTGTAATCAGGAAAAGGTTAACTGAATTTGAGGTAGATGCAACACTAATCTGTCAATTAGACGACCTTGCCTGGAGTACAAATTTAAGAGGAAGTGACATTAAGTATATTCCGTGTTTTACAGGCTTTGGATATATTGATCACAATCAATTTATACTTTTCATTAATAAAGGAAATATTTCAAAAGAACTGACGGAGATTCTGAATTCGGAAGGAATTCAGATAATGGATTATAATTCTCTGTTTATGGTTCTTGAGAAGATTTTGCCAACTTCGATATTCCTTGATCCGGAAAGAACAAACTCGATCATTTACGGCTTCTATTCCGGACGAACAAAAATAGTTGAAGGTATTGCGATACCAACATCTCTGAAATCAATAAAAAATAAAGTTGAAATAGCAGGTATGAGAGCTGCTCACCGGCGTGATGGGGTAGCGATGATTAATTTCCTCTATTGGATAAATAAACAAACAGGGGATGAAATTTTAACAGAAATATCAATAAGTAAGAAACTTAGAGATTTTCGTTCTGAACAAAAGTATTTTATTGGAGAAAGTTTTAGCCCTATTGTTGGATTTGGGCCACATGGTGCAATCGTTCATTATAGTGCAACAGCGGAAACCAATGCGACAATAAAAGGGAATGGGATTCTGCTTTTTGATTCAGGAGGACAATATCTGGATGGGACCACTGATATTACAAGAACAATTGCATTCGGCAAAGTCAATTCCACTCAGAAAAATGACTTTACACTGGTACTCAAGGGAATGATAAATCTGGCGAAGGCTAAATTCCCAGTCGGAACAAAAGGTTATTCGCTGGATGTATTAGCCCGTATTGCTTTATGGAATAGTGGTTTAAATTATGGACACGGAACCGGCCATGGCGTTGGACATTACCTGTCAGTGCATGAAGGTCCTATGAGTATACGATCGGAGTTTAACAATGAACCTATCCGTTCAGGACAGATTTTATCAAATGAACCTGGATTATATCGCAAAGATAAGTATGGGATTCGGATTGAAAATGTAATCCTATGTCAGAATGAAATAAATTCAACTTCAGAACCATTTCTCTGCTTTGAAACTTTAACTTTATGTCCGATCGACAGAAATCTAATCAAACGGGAACTTTTGAATAGTGAGGAACTAAATTGGATAAATAATTATCATAAAAAGGTTTTACGCATTATGAAGCCATTCTTAAAACCAGAAGTACAGAAATGGCTGATTATTCAATGCGCACCGCTATAGTTAACGTTACTCAAAATTGATTTGATGATACGGAAAATATTATTATTAGTCTTCTCATTCGCACCTTATCTACTTTATTCACAATACTATGTATTAGGAGATGATCCTTCAGGAATTCATTGGAAACAGATAAATACGAGCAATTTTCAAATAATCTATCCGTCAAAATTTGAATCAGAAGCAATGCGAATGGCTGCAATCTTGAATAAATCAATGCCATTCGCAGCGATGTCTCTCCATCATAAACCTTCGAAGATATCGGTTATTCTTCATACAAGCACTGTTCGATCAAATGGTTTTGTTGCCTGGGCGCCGGCTAGGGTAGAATTGTTCACTACGCCACATCAGGAAATTTACGCTCAGGATTGGTTAGAACAACTCGCCATTCATGAGTATCGACATGTGGTTCAAATCGATAAAATTGATTCAGAATTACCAGGATTATTGAAAATCCTACTCGGGGAACAAGCTGCTGCCTTGGTAACTGGAATATATTTACCTTTTTGGTACCTTGAAGGGGATGCCGTAGTTACAGAAACCGCATTAAGCCACACCGGGAGAGGAAGAGTACCTTCCTTTGAAATGGAATTAAAAGCTCAAACTCTTGAAAAGGGAGTTTACAGTTACGATAAAGCTTATCTTGGATCTTTTAAAGACTATATTCCGGATTATTATCAACTTGGTTATCAAATAGTGGCAGGAGTCCGTAGTCGGTATGGTTCAAATAGTTGGGCAAAGGTTTTAGATCATGTTGCTCACAATCCTTTATCCATGAATGCTTTTAGTGCCGGGTTAAAAGGGTTAACTGGGATGAATTATAATAAACTGTATGAGACTATTTTTTCTGAACTAAAGAATAAATGGGAAAGTAGCGACCTGGCACTGGAAAAAACAAATTTCGAGTTGCTTACAAAGGAGCAGCCTGGGTATATAAGCTATCGGTATCCGTTTCCTATAAACGATTCGACTGTATTTGCTGTCAGATATTCGATGGATGAATTGACTCGATTTGTTGAAATTGGTACAAATGGTAGACAGAAGGTCCTGTTTACTCCTGGCAATTTATTTGAAGAATCAATTACCTACGGACAAAATAAGATATTCTGGATTGAATCTCTGAGTGATGTCCGTTGGGCTCATCGGGAATTTTCACTATTAAGAATGTTGAATTTAACTAACGGAGAACTTATAGAGAAAAAATATCAGGAAAAGATTTATGCTCCTTGCTTATCTGTTGATGGTGAACACCTTGCTGCAGTGAAAATTGATATTGAAAACAAGTGCTCAATAGTTTTAATATCTCCCAAAACAGGCGTTATAGAGAAAGAAATTAAATTAGCAAATGATTTTTTTGTTCTTTCCCCTTCCTGGGCTGAGAATAACCAGGAGCTTTATGCTGTCGTTCTGGGAAATAAAGGTAAAACACTGGCCAAAATAAATGCATTTACCGGGACAGTAACCCTTTTAATTCCATGGTCCTATAATGAGCCAAGAAAACCGGTTCAGCGGGAAGATTTCGTTTATTATACGGGCACAATAGGTGGAACGGATGATTTATATGCCTATAATCTTATTGAAAAGGTAAATTATCGCATCACAAAATCACGATTTGGCGTAAGGGATGTTCAGCCATCTTTAAATGGAAATAGTTTACTTTACAGCAACTACACGGCAAATGGATTTAAAGTCGTTAAAATGGACTTGCAGCGCCATAAATTCGCGAAATTAGATTCAATTCCCACATCCCCTTACAAATTAGCTGATCAGTTAACCTCCCAGGAAGGTACTATAATTGATTTTTCAGTTCCGGATAGTATAAATTACCAATCAAAATCTTATTCAAAGGTTGAACATATTTTCAATTTTCATAGTTGGGCGCCAGTTCATATTGATCTTGCCGCAAATGAAATACGCCCAGGATTTTCACTTTTTTCCCAGAATAAATTAGGTACTGCAATAACTCAACTGGGATATGATTATTCGACAATTAACAGGACAGGTAAAGGGGTAGCTGAATTTGATTATACGGGGCTTTTCCCCGTCCTGAAACTAAGAGGT
>CAIXCY010000112.1 GCA_903918045.1 uncultured Bacteroidia bacterium | reverse complement strand
TGACAGTACTAATGAGAAGATTGCTTCGTCCTCGTGCCTCGTCCTCGCAATGACAGTACTAATGAGTAGATTGCTTCGTCCTCGTGCCTCGTCCTCGCAATGACAGTACTAATGAGTAGATTGCTTCGTCCTCGTGCCTCGTCCTCGCAATGACTACCTTGCACAGCTTCGCCCCCTGAGTCACACGGACTACTTGTAATGCATTGAAAATAAGCATGCACCTGGCTCTGGCAACTAACTGAATGGTGTAAATTATTTTAGCTGACTAAACAGTTTTCTAAAACTTACCTCATTCAGGATAATATCCCGCAATTTACTGATCTCAACCCGCTCCTGCAACATCGTGTCGCGGTAGCGGATGGTCACTGTATTGTCTGCGGCTGTATCGTGATCCACTGTTACACAAAATGGTGTACCAATGGCGTCCTGACGTCTGTAACGTTTGCCGATCGAATCTTTTTCATCATACTGACAGTTGAAATCAAATTTCAGCTCGTCGATGATCTCGCGTGCCTTTTCGGGCAGGCCATCTTTTTTTATGAGGGGCATCACCGCGAGCTTTACCGGTGCAATTGGCGCCGGCAGTCTCAGAACTACGCGTGTATCCTTTTGCCCGTTAGAATCTTCAACCACCTCTTCGTGATAAGCGGCTGAAATAATCTGCAGAAACATCCGATCCACACCGATCGACGTCTCTACAACAAACGGAACATACGATTCGTTCAGTTCTGGATCAAAATATTGAATTTTCTTTCCTGAAAATTTCTGATGCTGGGAAAGGTCATAATCGGTGCGGGAATGGATCCCTTCAACTTCCTTAAACCCAAATGGAAACCGGTATTCGATATCCACTGCTGCATTAGCGTAGTGAGCAAGCTTCTCATGGACGTGAAACCTGTAATTCTCGGTTCCAAACCCAAGGGCCTGATGCCATTTGATCCTGAGCTCTTTCCATTTCTCAAACCACTCGAGCTCGGTTCCGGGGCGAACGAAAAACTGCAGTTCCATCTGCTCAAATTCCCGCATCCGGAAGATAAACTGACGGGCAACAATCTCATTACGAAATGCTTTCCCAATCTGGGCTATCCCAAACGGAATTTTCATTCGGCCCGATTTCTGCACATTCATATAATTCACAAAGATCCCCTGGGCTGTTTCGGGACGAAGGTATATTTTCATGGCTCCATCGGCAGTGGAACCCATATCGGTTGAGAACATCAGGTTAAACTGACGCACTTCGGTCCAGTTGCGCGTTCCCGAGATGGGGCAAACAATCTCCTGGTCTTCGATAATTTGTTTTAATTCAGCAAGATCTGCATTATTAAGTGCTTCGGCAAAACGGTTATGCAACGCATCCCATTTCCCTTGAGATTCAAGTACACGGCCGTTGGTCGCCCGAAACTGAGCCTCATCAAAGCTCTCGCCAAACCGTCCTTTTGCCTTTTCGACCTCTTTCTCGATTTTGCCTTCGATTTTTGCCAGTTGCTCTTCGATCAGGACATCGGCGCGGTAACGTTTCTTTGAATCGCGGTTATCAATAAGAGGGTCATTAAATGCGTCAACATGGCCGGAAGCTTTCCAGATAGTAGGATGCATAAAGATTGCAGAATCGATACCCACAATATTTTCATGAAGCAAAACCATTGAATCCCACCAGTATTTTTTGATGTTATTCTTCAGCTCGACGCCGTATTGACCATAATCGTAGACTGCACTTAGTCCGTCGTAGATTTCGCTGGATGGGAATACGTAGCCATATTCTTTGCAGTGCGCTATCAGTTTTTTGAATAAATCTTCCTGAGCCATAAATAGTAGATTGAAGAGCAATCAGATACTCTCTTATTAAGTGATTAAAATATAATGTTTTAACTGTTGTTATTTCTTGTTATCAACCTCCTCGAATTCAATATAATCGCCGTCTGAACGACCGAATTTTTTAGGTTTTTTATTGGAATAATCGATCGTAACATCACCTTTCCGGACAGAGTTTCCCTGGTTTGAGTTCGCCTTATTTTGCATATCCTGATAGATCTTATTGGCTGCATTATCTACAACATGGGGGGCAATAAACCGGATCAGAAATTTGAATCCGTAGTATATCACCAGGATAATCATCAACAGATCTAAAAACGAGACGATATTAAGCAGAATATAAAGTTCCATCATTTGTTGATTTTGTAAACCAGTGCAAATTTAGCAAAATTTTCTGTGTTTTGTTCAGTGAGGAGCTGACTGAGAATAAAAACTTAATCCTTGAAAGATCCTAAAGTGAGGGGCTGATTTTAGATGTTTTATGAATTAAGCGTCAATTTGCAGTCAGGCCCACACTTTCGATAGTTCCTCCCTATTTAATCTCATAGTTAATTAACTCACCATCCGGGGCGCCGGTAACAACCCTGAAAGATCCGGAGGAAGTGTCCGTGAAGGTGATGTCAAATGGGGTTGAGCCGTCGAGGGGGAAGCCGTTGGATACAGATCCGTCACTATCCAATAAATAGATCTTATTCTCAGCAGTATCGCTAATTCCTATTTTCACACTTTTATTGGGAAATCTAAACAGTTGGGGTGCTGTAAGGATGGGATGTTTAAATTTGCGGGAGAATAGGCTGTTCCCCTGCCTGTCATACCCAGACAGGGTTTCGTTATCCAGAAAGATATAGCACAAGCCCATATCCGGGTTGGCATCCAAACAGAGGAAGTGATGTTCCGGTGAGAAAGTACCTACCTCCATCTTTTTTATTGTGCCATCAAATCCAATAGAAATTATGGTCCCTGTGGCATCTGTTGTGGTCAGACGCGCCTTGTTTTTACCCGATTTTGGCTGGAGTGTGAATGCGTTGTTTGAAAAGGTGAGGTTTCCTTTCACTGTCACCGCAGGTTTCCCCTTCCTATCGAGGATATATGCACGGTTTTTGTCGGTAAAGACGAGGTAATCTTTATTTTCTACCCGAAAGAACTGCACTGTTTGCGTCACCAAATGCTCTGTTTTAGGCGGGTTCCACCCAGTGACGATCTTACCTTTTTTATCATAGAGGTATACCTTATGGTCCTTACATGCAATAAAAAACCTGTAATCGTTATTTTTATCGTAATCAAATACCGAAACGGCATTGGAGGCAGTTGATTTAAGTTTAAAAGTGTTGTTATTCAGAATTTTGCCATCCTGGTTCATGGAATATAAAGCATCGGATGTGCTGAAGAAAAGCTGTTGTTTTCCGTTGGATAGTCCTTTTGGTACAATAATTTTGTTGTTTATAGGGCTTGTCAGCTTTATTTTCCATAACGTACGTCCATCGGCATTGATCAGCATCAGGTTCAAATCTTTATCCTGGATAAGAATCCCGGAATGAGATTTGCCAGAACTGTTCGGGATAAATATCGGCGGGGAGATCAGTGCGCCGCCGGGGTGACTCTTCCAGATTACAGAAGAGGGTGTTTCGTAAACTTCAGGATTATATTGAAGCCTGGCCATGTTATAAAGCATGCCATTTTCATTCCCTATCTGCCAGCCAACAGATTCAATTTTCAATAAGGCTTTCAGTTCAGTGCTAAAACCTGCATAGCGATCGTTATTTAACATCTCCCTGAAAAAGGGAAGAGCACGACCAGGAGAACACCAGAGATAAATATTTAACTTATCGGATAGTCCCTTAGTGAGCTTGCGGTAGACTTGATTGTTTTCGAGTGTTTCGTGTAAGACGTTAGCCTTCAGAAAGCTTCCCACAGCGGCGAAAGAGGATCCCATCACCAGGTAATTGTCGTAGGTTGCATAAAAATTGGTTTTTACCCCTGCAAAGAGTTCACCAAAAACCAAGCTGCCAAAATCAGACACTTCCGTTTGATAAATTTTGAATTCGGTCTCTGCATCAATGACAAATGGGGTGTAATTTTTGGGCTTATCCCGTTTTCTGCGACCAGGTATCTCAATGGCTAAGGGTAATAATGCCTCCTCGACCTGACTTTCGCTGTTTATCCGCAGTACAAGATATTTATTCTCCTCAGCCATCGTTGGATCGGGTTGTGTGTAGACAATCGCCGCTGCGCCGTCAAGATGATCCGAAACAATTTTTTGGAAGTTTATCCCATAGAGGGAATCTGTTTGACTTAAAGCTTTCCGGTACGCCTCCAAATGGTGGTGATTCGCTAGCAGTTGCTCATAATCCTCAAAAAAATGAACATTGTTGTTGATCTCATAGCTCAAGAAGAAGGTCGACTGAGCAGGAAAAATCCGGGCAAGCCTGAATGTATCAGGCTGTTGACGAAGGAATATTTGAAGGTGGTTGTTTAGCGAATCAGCCGTAAAACTAATGCCGTTCAGAATCACCTCGTCCGGTTTTTGCGTCAGATCAAGTTCTGACCATGTCGCAAATGGTGCCGAGGCTTTATACCGTTCCAAAAAGGTTTCGGAGAAAAGTGATTTTGCAAATTGAGGTAACCTTTTATGATTCACGTAGATCCTGGCATCGACATTTCCTGCATTGTTTTTGTTTACCTTGCCAAAAACAGCGTTTCCAGGTTTTGCAGGATCTTCAAGCTGGTTTATTCCCGCTTCGACATATTTCCGTTCCGGACTTCCTAACATTAATCCGCGAAACAGGGTGGTATAGAAGTGCTGTGATCCGCCCTTTGTCCGCCACGAATAGCCCGTTATTACCCCATTCCCGGATTTTGTTGTTTCCGATATTGCCCCTTGTTGAGTGAAGTATTTTGTAACAGTCCCGGCAATGATCCTTTTTTCACTCAAGCTTGCCAGTTCAAGTATTGCGAGCCATTCGAAATGGTCATTCTCCCGATTGAAGGCAATTGTCAGCTCTTTATTCTCCAATGAATTGTCAGGTTTAGAAATTGAGTCGAGCAGTGCGTCTGTAAAGCTTATTTTTTGGTATAAATCAGCGATCCCTGGCAATGTGGAACACCCTTTCCAGATCGGGTTAATCCGTGATGAGGCAGTGAATTTTTTAAGATTGTGGATGCGGATGACGACGGCACTATTTTCGGGGATCGCACTGAAGGCTGAGGTGCCCAGGTATTTGGATTCCTGCGTAAAGAGGTACCAACCGGTAAATAGTCCGGCGATCAAAAGGATCGTTATGGCGACAATAATCTTTTTACCCATAGGGCTTCGCGGCTCTGGTTTTGGAAATGATTGTAAAAATAGTTTTTAACGGGTAATTATAAATAAATATTTGTAAAAAGTATTTTCAATAGATTTTAGTTCACTATTGTCCGGTTAAACTGATGATCCATTAAGATGTCGCAACTATGTTGCTTTAGTGATTTTGTATCCGTCACTTGACGGACTACAAAGCTATAGAGGCTGTATCAAAAGTAAATATTTTAACCGCAGAGAACCGCTGAGGACAACCGAAGAGAGCCGCAACGTATTAAATTACAATATAATAACTCTGCTTCACTTTGCGTTTTTTTTGCGTAACTCCGCGGTAAATTGACTTTTGGGACAGCCTCAATAGGCAGGCTGCGGAGCAGCCAAATCTTTGTAGAATTATCATTCAAGTGAAGAGGCAAGCCGCGTCGTGGCGAAATCTTCGTAAAACGTTTCATTAAAAACTCTCTTTCATCACGCAAAGCCGCAAAGCCTTATTTATTAGCGAATTAGTGTCTTTTCTTGTGTTTGTTAAGTTTCAATCTACTCGCCCTATTACAAGGGTTATCTGCTTTGAGGTTGGAGTCTCACAACTCCCGGGTAATTGGCGTTATAAACAACCTCCTATTGAGCTTTTACCAATGCTGCATCAACCAATTTATAAACCTTATCCGAACGACGGAGTTTCGTTCCTACTCTGACAGAGCAGAGTTCACCCTTCTTTGCCTCTTCGACAGACTCCAGACCAACCCGGATCTCTTCGATCCTGAGTTGAATAACGCCAGTGCTCGGACCATTCACAATCATCTCGTCACCAACTTTAAATCCTCCGGTTTCAAGCTTTATCTCAGCGACCCCAAGGTTCGAGAAGTAGTTGGTTACCTTTCCGGTGTAGATCTTTTTCTTTGTCGCCAGCGAGCCGTAGTTGGCGCTCCATTCACCAAGTTTTTGTCCGAGGTAATAGCCGTCCCAGAATCCGCGATTAAAAACGGTAGCGAGTTTTTCGTCCCAGGAGGCAATTTTTTCTGCTGTGAACGTATTTTCATGCCACGCATCTACGGCATCGTGGTAACATTCCACAACAGTTTTGACATATTCAGGGCTTCGGGCTCTCCCTTCGATTTTGAGTACTGTAACTCCCGAGTCGAGAATTTTATTGAGGAAATGTATCGTCTTCAAATCTTTAGGCGACATGATATATTCGTTGTCGACTTCGAGTTCCCGGCCTGTCTCCTTGTCTGTTACCACATAAGCCCGCCGGCAGGCCTGCATGCAGGAGCCGCGGTTTGCAGAGGAGTGGGTTTCATGAAGCGAGAGGTAGCACTTCCCGGAGGTAGCCATACAAAGGGCACCATGGACAAACATTTCGAGTCGCACGCGGTTTCCCGACGGACCGCGCAGGTCATTTTCGATGATTTTCTCAGAGATATTCATTACCCTGCCCAGATTCATCTCACGTGCGAGCACCATCACATCGGCAAATTGGGCATAAAACTTCACAGCCTCATAATTGGTGATATTTACCTGAGTGGAGATGTGTACCTCAATACCCAGCTCACGGCATTGCTGGATTACAGACATATCTGCGGCGATTACGGCCGATATTCCGGCATCGCGGGCGGCTATAAGCACTTCGGAAAGGATTGTAAACTCTTCATCAAAGACTTCTACATTAATTGTCAGATAGGTTTTCACTCCGGCAAGGTGGCAACGACGTGAGATCTCCCTCAGATCTTCGAGCGAAAAATTGTTTGCCGAGCGCGCCCTCATGTTGAGATGCTCTACTCCAAAATAGACAGATCCGGCACCTGCATGGATTGCTGCCATCAAAGCTTCGTACGAACCAACAGGGGCCATTATCTCAATTTCGTCTCTTCTCATATCGGTTATTAATGGGGTCAAAGGTACAATTTAGAATCTTTGATGCAAGAATGCCAATAGATTATATATCTTTGGCACTAACACTGAAATCCAACTTTGATTCTATAATTGTTTTACTATGAAATACTTGCTGCTGATTCTGATTGCGCTTAACTGCTCTTTCATGAATGTACCGAATAAATCGGATAAGAAATACTACGAGGAGAAATACAGGCCTCAATACCATTTTACACCTGAGAAAAACTGGATGAACGATCCAAACGGGCTGGTCTGGTATGGCGGTGAGTACCATCTTTTTTATCAATATAACCCAAATGGCAAAGAGTGGGGATTTATGCACTGGGGACATGCAGTTAGTAAGGACCTGATTCACTGGGAACATCTTCCAATCGCAATTACACCTGATGAGGATTCCAAAGACAAGAGCCACGCAACAGCCTTTTCGGGTTGCGCCATAGTCGATGAAAACAATACAACAGGATTACAACAAGGGAGTGAAAAGACCTTGCTTATCTATTATACAAGTTTTGAATGCGGTCAGCGTCTCGCTTACAGCAATGATAAAGGACGGACATGGCAAAAATATACGAAAAATCCGGTTATCCCTTTTGCAAAGGATGATGCGCGTGATCCAAAGGTATTTTTTCACCGCCCTTCCGGAAGCTGGGTTATGGTGCTTTACCGTAAACCTGAGGGTGTAGCGGCAAAACAGGGAATCTCGATATTTACATCAAAAGATTTGCTGAACTGGGAATTACAAAGCCATAATCCGGGATTTTTCGAATGTCCGGATCTTTTTGAATTGCCGCTTGATGGCGATAAATCGAAGCCGAAATGGGTAATGGTTGGTGGAAGCGGCGACTACAGGGTGGGCTCCTTTGATGGCAAAACCTTTACTCCCGAAACGGCGATGAAGGTACTGGATCATGGGAAGAATTTTTATGCTACCCAGACCTGGGCAAATCAACCGGAGGGAAAGCTCATTCAACTTGCCTGGATGAAGGGGGGCGAATTTCCCGATATGCCGTTTAACGGGCAGATGACTTTCCCCTGTGAGCTTTCGTTACGAACAGCAAAATCGGGGCCAATCCTTTGCAAAAAGCCTGTAGATGCTATTTCAACCCTTCATGACAAAGGGATGACTAAGAAAATGAAGAATATTATTCCGGGTTTAAAGGGAAATCTCGTGAGCTCAATATCAGGCGATGCAATTCATATTAAAGCAAAAATAAATGTCAGCAGTTCCGACGGTTTTGGTTTTATCATACGAAACGGTAAAAAAGAGATGGGAACAGAGATCCGGTATGATGTTGCGAAAAAAATGCTGGAGTGCATGGGTGGGCGCGCTACCGTTGAGACCAAAAATGGAATCCTTCAGCTTGAGATTTTAGTCGACCGTGCATCCATCGAAATTTTCGCCAATGAGGGCGAGGCGGTGCTGAGCAGTTGTTTCTTTCCCGGTGAAAACGATAAGGAGTTGACATTCTGGATACAGGGTGGCGAGGTGATGGTTGAGGAAATGGAGGCTTACGAATTAAAGTCGGCCTGGAAGGTGAAGTAGGAAGCGAGGGTAGGACGGTACGACTGCGAACGGGCGAAAGGGAGAAGAGGCGAAAGGGGAGAAGGGTACGACTGCACGACGGCACGACGACAGGATTGGCGAAGGGGAGAAGGGTACGAGTGCACGACTGCGAACGGGCGAAGGGGCGCGGCGGAGAATAGGCGAAAGGGAGAAGAGGAGAGAGGGAGGAGGTCGTTGAGTGGAGTCGAAACGACGAGACTTTTCTTCTGAAAACAATCCTTTAAGAAATTGGTTATATAATTAGGGTAGGAATTTGAATTATGAGGTCAGGTTTTATCCCTACATTTGTCTAAGTGTATTATAATAACGTTTCATTTTTTTAATGGCTGATCTGGAAAATAATTTACTCAACCATATCGATTCACCCGATGATCTCAGAAAATTAAAGGAGGCTGATCTTCCCGTTGTTTGTGCTGAGCTTAGAACATTTATCATCCGGGAGGCTGCATCGAATCCTGGCCATCTGGGGGCAAACCTTGGTGTGGTGGATCTTACTGTTGCCCTTCATTATACCTATAATACCCCTTACGATAAGTTGATCTGGGACGTGGGGCATCAGGCTTACAGTCATAAGATTCTCACCGGACGCAGGAAGGTCTTCGGATCAAACCGTTTATATAAGGGAATCAGTGGATTTCCGAAAATGTCGGAGAGTGAATATGATGCCTTTGGTGTTGGACACTCCTCGACTTCAATTTCTGCGGCTTTGGGCATTGCTGTTGCTTCCGCGCTCAACGGGGAGACCAACCGAAAAGTAATTGCGGTGATTGGTGATGGCTCCATGACAGGGGGGATGGCTTTTGAAGGACTGAATAATGCCGGGGCTTCGAATGCCGATGTACTTGTTATTCTGAACTATAATAATATGTCCATTGACCCCAATGTAGGGGGGATCAGTAAGTATTTTGTTCAGATGCAGGCGTCACCGGTTTACAACAGCCTTAAAACAAAGATCTGGAAGGCGATGGGGAAGTTCAAATGGATCGGACCTCTTGCGCGGAAAATGCTTCAGAAGCAACAACAGGCTTTGAAATCGGTTGTTTTTAGGAACAGTAACCTGTTCGAATCGTTTGGATTCCGCTATTTCGGTCCGGTTGACGGACATGATGTTCATGGGCTGGTGCATATCTTAAATGATTTGAAGGCAATTCCCGGGCCTAAAATTCTCCATGTTATTACAAAAAAAGGGAAAGGATTTACACCCGCGGAGAATGATGCGACTAAATGGCATGCGGTTCCCGGAAAATTTGATATTCTTACGGGTGAAATATTCGCAAAAACATCGGATGTCCCCGAATCTCCTAAATATCAGTTTGTTTTTGGTAAAACAATCATTGAACTTGCCCAGCAAAACGATAAAATTGTCGGGATAACCCCGGCGATGCCGTCGGGATGTTCATTAAATATGATGATGAAGGTTTTCCCTAAGCGAACCTTTGATGTCGGAATAGCCGAACCGCATGCAGTAACTTTTGCCGCAGGGCTGGCAGTGGGTGGAATGATGCCCTTTGTAAATATCTACTCCTCATTTATGCAGCGCTCTTATGATCAGATTATTCATGATGTTGCTCTTCAGAATTTGAATGTTGTATTTTGTATGGACCGCGGTGGTCTGGTAGGTGCGGACGGCCCGACTCACCACGGAATCTTCGACCTGGCTTTTATGCGGAATATCCCAAATATGACAGTCTCCGCCCCAATGGATCAGGTAGAGCTCCGAAATCTAATGTATACCGCACAGCTGCCCGGGAAGGGGCCATTCAGCATCAGATACCCACGGGGGAACGGACCGCTCAAAGAGTGGAAACTGGAATTTTCTGAGATTCCGGTTGGGACTGGACGCAAAATTAGCAGTGGAACTGACCTTGCAGTATTAACAATCGGCCATGTAGGCAACTTTGCTGTTGAGGCATTATCCCAACTCCGGGAGGAAGGTATCTCCTGCGCACATTACGATATGCGTTTTGTGGCTCCGATAGACAAGGAGATTTTACGGGAGGTTTCGGAAGATTTCAACACTGTGGTTACCATTGAAGATGGGATTGTTGAAGGTGGACTAGGGAGCGCAGTTGCAGAATGTTTATCGCTTTCCCACAAACACGTCCGTGTGATCAGGCTGGGTGTTCCATTGAAATTTATCGAGCATGGTTCACAGGAAGAATTATACCGGGAGTGTGGATTTGATGTTGATGGAATATGTCGTACAATTCGCGAATTGGTTAAAAACAGCGCTCAAAATAGTGAAGCACACGAATCTGAAAAAGGGGCGAGGTCTCCGGAAAAGGCGTTTGAAAAGCTAAAGGTAAAAAGCGGGTAAAGGTGACCAATAAGAATATTTTGATAATTCTCTGGTTTTCCTGCCGGATAGTCAATTGAGTAAATACAAGCTATTGAATTGATATTTAATATCATATAAGTTAATTACACCTACTCTTATTTCGATTATCATAACAATTTTATTTGGGTTACTTAACTTGTTTTTTATGAAAAATTGTCCGAAAATATTATTCGGTAATATTGGAAATTTTTATATTTTTGCAAGTCTTAAATAGAGGGGAACGCATGAACTACCTTTCACAATATACAATTCCGTTTTCGGGTCTGAAAGAGGGGGAGCATTTATTTGATTTTATCGCAGATGATCGCTTTTTTGCAGGGTTCGAAGAGAGTGAAATTACAAAGGGGAGTATCACGGTTCAGGTAAAGCTGGAGAAGCGATCTACCTATCTTCGGTTGAATTTCGTGCTCAGGGGGGTGGTTGAATTAATTTGCGACCGGTGTCTTGAGAATTATTTGCAGCCTGTCAAAAGCAGCTATCCAATGTTGGTTAAGTTTAGCGAAACTGAAACCGATGATGGTGATGAAGTGATCTATATTCATCCCGGGGCACATCAGGTTGAGGTGGCCGGTTTGATTTACGAGTTTATCGTATTGAGCATTCCGATCAGGCATGTTCATCCGGATGGTAAAAAAGGTGAAAGCCTTTGTAATCAGGCGATGATTCATAAATTAGAGGAATATAGGGCTCCCGATGCGGATCAGGGTGCTCCGGCGGATCCAAGATGGAATGAATTGAAAAAAATTATTGATAAATAAAGTTAAGATTATTAAAAATGGCACATCCTAAGCACAAACATTCGAAAACAAGAAGAGATAAACGCAGAACGCATGATAAAGCGGTTATTGCAACTTTAGCAACTTGTTCCAATTGCGGCGCAACTGTAAAATTCCATACTGTATGTCAGGACTGCGGTTATTACAGAGGTAAGCTGGCAATCGAAAAGATCGCAACTGTTTAATTTACTGATTCATTTTCTTGAAATTGGCTTTCTGTCTGGTTTTAAGAAAATGATATTTTGAAAATTACACCTTTCGATGGTTTTCGATTGATTATTGTTTTATAACTACTTAAAACGTTAATTAATGGCTAAGCCAACTTTCAATGAGGTTAAGGCGTTGAATTCCATTGCGCAAGACACGAAGATTACCGGAAATATTGAGTCTGAGGGAGATTTCAGGCTTGACGGAGCTTTGGACGGTATCCTGAACTGTACAGGCAGGGTTGTTCTTGGTCCTGAGGCCCGGCTAAAAGGGGAGATCCATTCAAATACGGCGGAAATCTCCGGAACTGTGGAAGGTGAAATTACAGTTACGGATCTTTTATCATTAAAAGCTACAGCTGTTATATCCGGTGATTTGATAATGGGTCGGTTCTCCGTTGAACCCGGTGCCCGTTTTTCGGGAATCTGTAAGATGAATGCAGGCGATAAATCATTCTCGGATATCGAGTTCTCAGGCCTCAAAAGGGAGATTAATTAACAATCAATTTCTATTCAATAGAAGAGCCGGAAGAAATATGAATTCTTCCGGCTCTTTTTGCAATAAGACTAACTTTACAAAGGTTATTTTTGTAAATTAACAGGATCAATTAAGGATTGCAGTCCGGCCTGCAGTTATTCCTGTAAGGCATTAAGAAACAGAAATATGTGCTTAGCTATTATTATTGAAAACAGAACGAAATGAAAAGTCTTGAAAGCGCTGTAGCCTATTTTGAAAGCTCATTCCATGAGGAGATTCAGAAGATCATAAATACAACTCCCCGTAAGCTGTATGAGCCGGTTGGTTATTCACTTATGATTGGAGGAAAGCGACTGAGGCCGGCATTAATGTTACATGCCGCTTCATTGTTTACCGATTCGCTCGATCATATCCTGCCCGCAGCGATGGCGATTGAGATCTTTCATAACTTCACCCTTCTTCATGATGATATTATGGATAAGGCTGATTTAAGACGCGGAGTACCTACCGTTCATAAGAAATACAGCGAAAATGCCGCAATTCTCAGCGGTGACGCTATGTCAATTCTGGCTTTCAAATATATTGTAATAGGAAGTAGCGACCAGCTACCGGAATTACTTTCGCTCTTTTCAACCACTGCTCTTGAAGTATGCGAAGGGCAGCAACTGGATATGGATTTTGAAAACCGGGAGCACGTAACTATTGAAGAATATCTCGGGATGATTCGGCTGAAAACCGCTGTTCTTATCGCCTGTAGTCTGAAAATCGGTGCAATAATGGCAAATGCCGACCCAAGAGAGGCAGACCTGCTCTACGAGTATGGCATCAATGTCGGCCTGGCATTTCAACTCCAGGATGACTGGCTGGATGTTTACGGAAATCCGGACGTATTTGGGAAGAGCCAGGGTGGAGATATTTGTGCAAATAAAAAAACATACCTCCTGCTGAAGGCGATCGAGGCTTGCGATCCTTCCACACTACTGGAATTAAACCACTGGTTGTTAAAATCAGATTTTGATCCGATTCAGAAAATTGCCGTAGTAACAGCGATCTATGAAAAGACCGGAGTGAGCGATCAAACCCGCCAGCTCATGAAACATTATCACGACGAGGCTTTGGAGGCGCTGGAACGGATGACCATTCCTTTGGACTCCAAAGAGATTCTCAAAGCCTATGCCGGTGAAGCGATGGTGCGCATTAAATAATCCGGATTGATACCTTTTTAGAAGAAAGAGCTCAAATTAAAATAATTTTACGAATGAAGATTATCGATATTATTCAGCAATCGGAGAAGACTGTTTTCTCATTTGAATTACTCCCTCCGCTGAAAGGGCAAAAAGCAGAGAAATTATACCGTACCATCGATGAATTGATTGAATTTGATCCTAAATATATCAATATAACAACCCATCGCGATGAAGTAGAATTTCGTGAACTGCCTGGAGGGCTGCTGCAAAAAAGGATTGTGCGGAAGCGCCCCGGAACCGTCGCAATTGCCGCAGCTATTCAACATGCTTACAAGATTCCCGTAGTTCCTCATGTTGTCTGTGGTGGATTTACGAGGGAAGAGACCGAAAATATGTTGCTGGATCTTAATTTTCTTGGGATAAAAAATGTCCTTGCTCTACGCGGTGATGGCCTGAAGTCTCAAAGTATTTTTGTCCCTGAAGCCGAAGGTCATGCTCATGCAAATGAGCTTGTTGAACAAATTGTAAACCTTAAACAGGGGAAATACCTTGATCCGGAGATTAAAAATACGGCTGCGCTCGACTTTTGTGTGGGAGTTGCCGGGTATCCTGAAAAGCATTTCGAAGCCTCCAACCCCGATATCGATTTGCTAAATCTAAAATCGAAGGTGGATGCAGGGGCCGATTATATCGTAACTCAGATGTTCTTTGACAATCAGAAATATTACGATTTTGTCAGCCGTTGCAGAGCTATCGGCATTACGGTTCCCATAATACCGGGTATTAAACCTTTGGCTATGATGAATCAAATTACAGTATTGCCAAAGCTTTTCAGTATTGATATCCCTGAAGATTTCGCAAGGGAAGTGCGTAAATGCAAATCCAACGATGATGCACGAACCGTAGGGACCGAGTGGGCTATTGCACAGTCCCGCGATTTAATCGCCCATAATGTTCCTTGTCTTCATATCTATACGTATGGGATTTCGGATAACACACGTCAAATTGCCAGGGCTGTGATTTAAATGTTTACTCGTGCAACATAATTAATTGTAATAACTTTTATCATGATATTAAAAATAGGCGACAAAGTAAGATTTCTCAATGAAGTTGGCGGTGGTCGCATTACTTCTGTCGTCAGTAAGGATATTGTCAATGTTGAGACTGATGATGGGTTTGAAGTTCCAACCTTGATTAACAACCTGATTGTTGTCAACGCACCGGATGTTTATGAAAGTGGCAGATCCCGAAATACGATCGCTCAGCCGGCAGCACTACCGCCCACTGAGAAGAAGATAGCAAAGCCTGCCGAGCCTTGGTTCTCGGATAAGAATCAGGTCACAGGAAAGGATGAACCTCAATACCTCTTTGTGCTTGTTCCCGATGTACCATCAAATCCCCCTTCCGGTACTATCTCGATGTATCTTGTCAATAATTGCAATGATACACTTCTTTTCCGTTTTACACAGAAGACAAAATACAACTTCGAAACAGTGGTCGCCGGGTCCGCGAGTCCCAACTCGAAAGTTTATCTTGGATTGATTAAGCCGGAGATGGTGGCTGATTTACCGGTTTATTGTTTTCAGTGGCTTAACTTCCGAAAGCGTTCCAAAGAACTGGAGACTTTCCAGCAAAAAGAGATCACCCTTTCTGCCGTTAAATTTTATAAGCCAAACAGCTTTGTAGTTTCAAGGCTTTTTAAAGTTCCGGTCATGGTGATTCAACTGCATGAAAATCCGCTTAAAGCTGAACTTGAAAAACTTTCTGACCACGATTTTAAGCAGGCAGTTGCCCATAAAGAGCCAAAGCAGAAGGAGGTTGTCATTGCACTTCCCAATGCTGAATTAGTTGAGATAGATCTTCATATCCATGAACTCCTGGATAATTTCAATAACCTCACCAATACCGAGATGCTCACTGTACAGATGAATAAATTTCATGAGGAGCTTGGGAAGGCGATCAGTTCAGGAGCCAAGAAAATTGTGTTTATTCACGGAGTGGGGAATGGGACACTTAAAAATGAACTTAGGCGCGAATTGCAGCGACAATATTCCAAATATGCCTCTCAGGATGCCTCCTTCCGGGAATATGGCTATGGTGCGACGATGGTAATTCTGCGGAAGTAGGAAGGAAAGTGCTCCTTTTCGCTGATTTTAGTCGTCCCCTTCTGTGGTGATGTAGCCCACGCGCCCGTTCACCTCTTCTCCCGCTCGCCCCTTCGCCGTCGTGCCGTTCCTTGGCTCCCCTTCGCCTCTTCTCCCGCGCGCCCTTTCACAATCGTGCCCTATCCCCCCGCTTTTTTGGCTTTAAACCCATCTGCAAGCAGGAGCTCGATGATCCGGTCACGAAAATCGCCCTGGATAAGAATTTCACCCTCTTTTACTGATCCTCCGACCCCACATTTTGATTTGATTTTTTTCCCAAGCTCTTTCAGGTCCTCTTCTAACCCAATAAAGCCTGTTATTAAGGTCACCTTTTTCCCGGCACGTTGTTTCTTGTCGAGTAGGACCTTGAGGTTTTGCTTTGCCGGAGGCAGGGTTTCCTGGTTCTGATCCTCCGAATTATAATTGTATTCGAAATTATCTGCAGTGGAATAAACAACCCCATCACGTAATTTTCTGTTTTGCTGGCTTTGCATATTTATTTGGGAATTTGAACATTAAACAAGATTACCTTTATGATTTGAAATTTTGCCAAAACCAAATCAACAAGTTCGTTTACGGAATTTAAAATTAGTTTTTTTATTGGTAAAATACACCTATATTTTGAGTGGCTATTTGTTAAAATATAATGAATCTAATTTAGCAATCGGTTTAACTTCAATTCATTAATTTTTGCAAATTTGCCACGCGGGAAAAAGGTGGCTGACCGATCTATTCAGATCATACCTGAGAGGACGTTGAAACGTTGCCCTTTGTTTTCTCCTGCTATGGTATGTATTGATATTCAGTAAAATAATTTCGTTGTCTATGAATAAGATTATCGAGAAAACGTATTTTTCGGATAAAGTGGTTCAGTTGGTTGTTGAAAATCCGATGATTGCTAAATCGCGAAAACCGGGAAATTTCGTCATATTACGCATTGGGGAGGATGGTGAGCGGTTTCCATTAACAATTTCGGATGCCGATCCTGTTCGGGGAACGATCACACTGGTTGTACAGATTATGGGGGTGAGCTCATCCAAATTGGTTGCCCTTGAGGTGGGCGATTCGATTACAGATCTGGTAGGCCCACTCGGGAAACCTACTCATATTGAGAATATCGGCACTGTTCTGGCCGCAGGCGGCGGAGTAGGCGTTGCTCCTTTACTACCCATCGTTGAGGCGTTTAAAAAGGCAGGAAACCGTGTTGTTACAGTTATTGCGGCAAGGAATAAAGATCTTATAATCCTTGAAGATGAGATTCGGAAATGGTCTGATGAAGTTATTGTGATGACCGATGATGGTTCTCATGGAAGGCAGGGGTTGGTAACGGTCGGTATGGAAGAGATCATTCAGCGTGAAAAAGTCGATGAATGTATCGTAATCGGTCCTGCGATCATGATGAAATTTGCATCGTTATTGACTAAGAAATACAGTATTCCAACACAGGCCAGTTTAAATTCAATCATGGTGGATGGGACCGGAATGTGTGGCGCGTGCCGGGTCACGGTTGGAGGAAAAACCAGATTTACCTGTGTTGACGGTCCTGAGTTTGATGCCCACCAGGTTGATTTTGACGAAATGCTTATGAGACTAGGCGGTTATAAAGCAGAGGAGCTACGGGCAACGGAAATTTATTCACAAAAGCTTTAATTTTAAGGGAAATGTCATTAAACCCCGAATACCTCAAGGAGGAAAGAAACCAGATGTGGCGGGCAGAACTGCGCTCGAAGACGAAGAATAAAGAACGGATGTTGATCCAAAGGGTGAAAATGCCCGAATTGGCACCGGCAGTGAGAGTTAAGCACCAGGACCGGGAAGTTAATATGGGACTGGAACTTAATCAGGCATTAACGGAAGCTGCGCGTTGCATGGATTGTGTTAACCCCACCTGCATCGAAGGGTGTCCGGTAAGTATAAATATTCCTAAATTTATTAAATATATTGAGCAGGGTGAGATCCTTCTGGCAGCTGCCACGCTCAAAGAAACAAATGCATTACCTGCTGTTTGTGGTAGGGTCTGTCCACAGGAGAAGCAATGCGAATCGAGATGTTTTTACGTCGAAAAGACTGATAAGCCTGCTGTTGCAATTGGTCATCTTGAACGGTTTGCAGCTGATTTTGAACGTAATTCAGGTTCTTCCAATATTCCGGATACCGCAAAGCCTAATGGGATTAAAGTTGCTGCTGTTGGTTCTGGCCCTGCCTCACTCTCCTTTGCAGGTGATATGGTGAAATATGGATATGATGTGACCGTTTTTGAGGCCCTTCATGAAATTGGAGGGGTATTAAAATACGGGATTCCTGAATTCAGACTTCCAAACTCAGTGGTTGATTTTGAATTGGAGAACCTCCGTAAGATGGGTGTCAAATTTGAAACCAATTATATCGTTGGAAGGACCTCCTCGTTTGATGATTTACGCGAAGAGGGTTACCAGGGTTTTTTTATTGCCAGTGGGGCAGGTCTTCCACGGTTTATGGAGATCCCGGGGGAGAATTACAACGGGATTCTTTCTTCGAATGAATATCTGACCCGCGTCAACCTTATGGGAGCCGCGATGGATGATAAAGACACCCCCGTCCTAAAGGGGAAAAATGTAGCTGTGATCGGTGGCGGGAATACCGCTATGGATTCTGTACGTACAGCGTTGCGACTTGGCGCTCAGCGGGCAATGATTATCTATCGCCGCTCCGAGGCCGAGATGCCTGCCCGTGTTGAAGAGGTAAAACACGCCAAAGAGGAGGGGGTTGAATTTATGACACTCTGTAATCCGCTTGAGTATTTTGCTGATGAAAAAGGACGCGTTAGCGGAATGCGATTAAACCGGATGGGTCTTGGGGAACCCGATTCTTCAGGCCGTCGCCGCCCAATGCCTATTGAAGGCTCAGAATTTGAACTCGATGTCGACCTCGTTGTTGTGGCAGTGGGGGTCTCCCCGAATCCGCTTGTTCCTTCCTGTCTTCCGGATCTTAAGGTGACTAAATGGGGAACGATAGTCGTGGATGAAGAGAAGATGCAATCCTCTATTTCAGAGATGTTTGCCGGTGGCGATATTGTGAGGGGTGGCGCGACTGTTATCCTTGCAATGGGGGACGGAAGAAGAGCTGCTGAAAATATGGATCACTATTTGAAAAATAAATCGAATCAATAACTCAATATTTTTGATGATGACTAATCTAAATGTCAGCTATCTTGGACTTGATCTGAAAAACCCGATTATCGCAGGAAGCAGTGGACTAACCAATTCGATTGAAAATCTGAAGGCTATCGAGGAAGCCGGCGCCGGTGCTGTTGTCTTAAAATCAATCTTCGAAGAGGAGATTTATCTGGAATTTGCACATGAATTCAGGAAACTTGGACCCATGGATAACAACCTGGAATTCCTTGATTATTATGACTATCAGATAAAAAAAGATAATCTTAAACATTATCTTACGCTGATTTCTGAGGCTAAAAAGGTTTTGACCATTCCCGTAATCGCCAGTATCAACTGTACGACCGCTCATGAATGGGCCTTTTTTGCAAAAAAAGTTGAGGATGCAGGGGCTGATGCAATTGAATTGAATATCTTTGTATTACCCACCAACCTATCTCAGACCAGCAACGATAACGAGAGTATGTATTTCGATATTGTTTCACGGGTATCTTCCAAAATAAATATCCCGATATCGCTTAAAATAAGTCCCTATTTTTCCAACCTTGGTGCCGTTATCCGTGATCTCTCATTTTCTGAGGTACGTGGGCTTGTGCTTTTTAATAAGTTTTACAGCCCCGATGTAGATATTCACGATCAGAAAATTGTGGGGTCTGATGTATTAAGTCAAAGTTCCGATTATAAGCTTTCCCTTCGGTGGATTGGGATGATGGCGAACCGTGTAAACAGCGACCTTTCTGCTTCAACAGGGATCCATGATTGGGAAACAGTGATTAAAATGTTGCTTGTAGGGGCCACAACCGTTCAGCTTGTTTCGATTTTATATAAAGATGGCTTTTCGGCTATTCCTGCTATAATTCAGAATATTAGCCGTTGGATGGAGGAAAATGGATACCAATCAATCGCCGACTTCAGGGGAAAACTGAGTCTGGATAATACAACCAATTTGGCAGAGTTCGAACGGGTTCAATTTATGCGTAACTTTGGGGAGCATAAATAAACATCTTTATATGTCCCTGAGTGTATTTAAAATTAGACTTGCATCAGCTATTCCTCTGCTTTTCCTTGTATTTTGTCTCTGTAATAACCTTCACGGCCTTGGTTTTTCGGGTGATGACAAAGGGAATCCCCCGATTAAGAAATATGCGTTTTATACCGCATTAAAAGGTGATACGCCTTTTTCGATTGCCTGGAAGTTTTGTCTCCCGCTGGAAGATTTCTTAAAATATAATCCTGAGTTAAAAAGCGGCATCCATCAAGGCGATCAGGTACGAATACCTACCCCGTTTTCCATCCGTCAGGAAGGAAAGCCGGGAGGAAGGCGGCTTGTGAAATATGAGGTAGGGCGAAAGGAAACGCTCTATTCTATTGCCAAAATGTTTAATACAACACAGGAAGAGATTCTTAAAATTAATCCAACTGTTACAGGGGTTTTAACTAAGGGAACTATCCTGACAATTCCGGATACGAATCCCCCTGAGACAATTCCGGCAAAAGAGGTAGTCGCACAAAAGGAGATCATTAATCCTAAGCCAGAGGTTCCTCAGAAAAATGTAATTCCTCAAAAGGATGCGATGCCCCCAAAAATTGTAGCCGCACCAAAAGAAATTACCACTCCAGTTGTCAGTACTTCACCTAAAATTATCACAACTCCAAAAGAAGTCTCAGCACCTAAGGATATTCCAATATCAAAATTAGCTTCAACCCCTAATGTAGTCAATAGTCCAGCCGAAATTAATCCTCCGAAGTCTGCCCAGCCCAAGACCTATCAGCAGGAACCCTTGACATATAGTGAATATACAATTGCAAAAGGGGACAACTATTATCAACTTTCGCAACGGTTTGGTTTCTCACAGACCGATCTGGAACAGCTAAATCCCGCACTTAAGGAGGGATTCAAATTAGGAATGGTACTAAGATTGCCTTTGAAAAAATCTGCTGATCTTTCAAATAATCATGAACCTTCCACCGAGATAAAAAGTGAACCGGCAAAGATGGATAAATCTTCAGTTACCCAAATTCCGGCCATGGTACCCAATTTAAATAAGACTTTTGATATCGGAATTTTCTTGCCATTCTGTCAAAATCTGAGTGATTCAGCCCGAATTAGCCTCCATTCCAATAATTTCATCGAATTCTATTCCGGCGTATTGCTTGCAACTGAAAAATTAACGAAATCGGGGATGAAGCTGAAATTGTTTGTGTATGATACTTATCACGATAGTGGAGTAGTCAATGTTTTAGTAAAAAGACCGGAATTTTTATCACTCGACCTTATTATCGGTCCTGTTTATCCAAATGACCAAAAAATTATCACTGAATTAAGTTATAAAAACCATATTCCTGTCGTTTCACCGCTCTCTCCTGATACCCGTTTTGTTTCAACGACCCCCGGTTATTATCTGATCAATCCCGGGAAACGGCTTCGGCTTTCATGTACTGTCGATTATGTAACTACCAATTTCCCAGGTCAGAATGTGGTTCTGCTGAATCATGGTGCGAATTCGGATGATGAACTTTTCCTGCTTGAGCGGCTTTCCAGGAAAATTGGTAAGGTTAAATCCTATAATATTCTGACAGAGGAGGCACTTGGACTGGAAGAGCTTGTAAAAGACAGTTTAGAGAATATTTTTGTACTGGCAGAGGGGAGTGAGGCAAACGTTAGTGTTGCGATGACAAGGCTCAATACATTAACCAAATCGCATAAGATCAAGGTAATAGGTCTTCAGGAATACACCAAGATGCAAAGTATAGATGTCGAATCTTTTCATAATACAAATCTGCATTTCGTGTCTCCCTATTTTATCGATTACGAGAATCCAAAGGTTAATAATTTTATCGGGAATTATCGATTGGCCTTTAGCAGTGAGCCAACCCAGTATAGTTTTCAGGGGTATGATGTAGCTTTGCATTTTATGGCCTCTCTGGGTAAAGGGGGAAAGGGTTTTCCCTCCACGAACCCAAATCCGGGCGTAGAACTTCTTCAGGCTGAGTACGATTTTTCAAAAGTTTCTCCTTTAGGCGGCAATATTAACAGGATGCTTTACGTGATAGAGTATACCAATAATTATGATGTGAGGGTTGTTGAGAAAATTAAAGGAATACTCCAGTCGGATCACGCAGAGGGAAGAGAATCAGAATAGAATAGCAGGGAAATCTATTTCAGTATTGTTGTAGTCCATCTTTGGTTTGTCTATAAAATACGGTAAGCCATCTGTTTCATTTAAAAGAAATACCCGACCTGTTTGAAAACAAGCCGGGTATTATTTCTATTAAACCTTAAAGGTATTGTAAATTGCTGTTTTGTAGCAGGATGCCTTTAAAGCTTTTTGGTATAAACATCCCATGCAATCCAGTCGATAATTGCAGTCCCGAAATAGGCCTGACGCAAAGATGTGAATAGGGTTCCAATATTATCAATTACCGCTCCTGTAAGTTCTGTTAATGTTTTGGTAGTGCCGTCATCAAAGGTGATTTTCAAATCCCGTTTGTGATTGGTAACACACTTGTCAGCATCGTCAGAAGGTGTATTTGTGGTATTATCAACGACCTCTACTTTTGATTTCAATTGTAAAACCCCTGCAACATATACTTTTGCACTGTCAAGACTGGCTTGTCCATGGCCCAGTTGCCTTACAATCATTACATCTCCAATTGTCAGAGAGAACTCTTTTTCTCTGTGACGGCTCATCGAATCAGTTCTGATAGCTGTGTATTTCTCTTCATATAATACTTTGGTACCGTTGCTGATTGAATAGGTAGAAACCGCAGTGTCGCCTGGAATATTCAGGCATTTGGTGATAAAACCATTTGGAAAATCATATTCGGATGAAAAATTATACCCTGTTGTTCTGTTTTTTGTGGATGAAATTTTAAGGGTTCCAGCTTCAACGCCTTTGATGTTTGTCGAAGAGGCCATTTGGTAACTCCGGCCAAATCCATGACCAAACTTAAGCTGATAGTCCGAAATTGTGATCTTGTAATTATTTGCCAAAAGTGTGTCAGAAGGGGAATATGACAACATTTTTTTTGATCCGGCAATCTTTTCTTCCGGCAAACGGACCACCATCAGTGAACTATCCGCTGTTTTATTAAAAAAACGCATCATTGCCATATGACCTCTTTTAAACATCTTCGCTTTATAATCGTAAACTCCCGCAATGTTGGATAACAGAATACTCGTTGTGGCAGTATCCCACGGAGACATCACTGCGCTTTTGGTTTGTAAATCGGCAGGGCCTGCGACGACCTGGTACCCGGTGGAACTCTTTATTGCTGACACAGCTGTTGATAAATCCTGAACTCCTTGTGTAAGAGCAGATTTAAGCGAGACCTGTGTCGGAGGAGTACTGTTGGTGAGGGTTGTTTTACTGCAATTCCAGGAAATGAGTCCTAAAATTAAAATAACAAGGTACAGATTTTTTGTTTTCATATTTTCAATTTTTTAATAAATAAATTTTTACATCGATATAGTAGGAATGAAGGCTAAATTTTAAATTAATCTTCTTATTCAATCTGCAGATTTATATGCAGCGAATTCTTACTTTTCTAATTCAAAAGTAGTAAATTTTAAAAAGTTATATTCTAACTGAATTAAATATATTTCAATAATTTTCACCTTGATTTTCATGCAATATTCATGCCGGAATTTATAAATTTCAAATTAATTTTTCTTGACACGAATTTGGGTGATTTATGGCTCTTTGAATGATAAGAAGATCTGTTTACCAGGTAATTCTGTGGCCTAAGGTCCACTCTATAAAGTCGGATTCATAATAATTATAGGCCCTAAGATTTATCCCGAAAAAAGTATCTTTCAGGAAGTGGTATTTTACGCCGATTCGTTGATACATTATCGGAGTCATATCAGCGGATTTCATTCTAAACAGGTATATTCCTGGTTGAATAATCAGTGAGAGTTTATTCACTACCAATTCGTAGGATGGATAAATACTGAATGCCAAATGACGGTCAAAAGGGAGACTTGCTTTTTCAAGTGACATTCCCTCAACGATAATCTGAGAGTTTTGAGAGCCATTAAACTCCATTGTCATACCCAGGCCAATTTTGGACTTATAGCTAACCTGCCGGTTTAGGATGTTGCTTAATCCATAAACGGCAAAATTAACCCCTTTCATACTTGTGGCAACATCAACTCCGGTTCCCTGGTAAAGCATATTGCGAGCCCCTCCATAACCGGCAATAATCCATTCCCAACTTCCCTGGAAAGGAGGTTTTAGAAGCGATTTGAACCTCGGAGGTTCACCGATTGAATACGACAAACTTATTTTTGTAGCTTCAGTATTCAATCCCTTGTTTGGCAATTTTAAGGCTCCGTTTGAAAAATGTGTAAAACCATAACCCAGACTAATTTCGATTCTACGGGTTAAAAGATATTTCAAACTTATTCCGGCATCAATATAAACCGATTTTTCAGCGCTAATGGCAATATTGTTTGGATTTGTAGCCGGACTGTAGGAGTTCCAGTTGAAGGTGAGTCCCAGGCCGAGCTCATAATTTAAACTAAGCCGGTTTAACCGGTAAATGGGTGCATTGAAATATCCGTATATGGCTATTGGATTTCCTAATTTTTTGGTGTCTTTAAAGAAGGCAGAGTAAATTCCTACTCCATAATTTGGATAGCCATAAAGCTGCTGCCATAACTGATTACCCATTGTTTGTTGGGCCAGGCGAAGGGAATAACTGTAAAAGTGGGCCAGGCCGTCAGCATCTGTATTTTGCGTTCTGACGAAGGAGTTGGTAGGGAGGACATTACCCACATCAATCCTGAATTCTGTTTTTAAACGGTTTTTCTGTTTTAATGAGTCGACAGGAAAACTTTGTGCAAAACCTGAATTATGGAAGGTTACCGCCAAAATTATCAAGGTCAAAAGTAAATTGGTTACCTTACTCATTCAGATTATTGCACGTTTAAGAATATTGGGCAAAGTTAAAAAAACTCTGTCATGGACTGCTGAATTAAAACGATCGCTTCACGCATCTGCGTTTCTGTAATAATTAACGGAGGGGTAAACCGTATCGTATGTTCATGAGTGGGTTTGGCCAGAATTCCATTCTCCTTCATTTTAAGGCACAAATCCCATGCTCTTTTTCCATCAGCACTGTTGATCTGGATAGCATTCAATAATCCCTTTCCGCGTACCTCTGCGATTAGCGGTGATTTAAAGGATTTCATCTCATCCCTGAATAATTGCCCCATACGCGTTGCATTTTCGGCGAGTTTTTCATCAAGAAGCACCTCCATAGCCGCTACAGCCACTTTTGCAGCAATTGGATTCCCTCCATAGGTTGAACCATGTTCTCCGGGTTTTATTGTGAGCATAATTTGATCATCTGCCAGAACACAGGATACCGGGAACATTCCGCCGGAGATCGCCTTTCCTAAAACAAGGATGTCCGGCCGGACCTCTTCGTGGTCACAGGCGAGCATCTTACCTGTTCGGCAAAGACCTGTCTGCACTTCATCGGCAATTAGTAAAACATTATATTTCTTGCACAATGCTGCCGCTTTATTCAGGTATCCATGTTCGGGCACATAAACACCCGCCTCGGCCTGAATCGGTTCAACCAGAAAACCGGCAGTATTCGGATTCATTAATTCCTTTTCAAGCGCCTCAATGTCATTATAGGGAATATTTACAAAACCGGGTGTGAAGGGGCCATAATCGCTGTAAGAGTCCGGATCGGACGACATCGATACAATTGTAATTGTTCGGCCATGGAAATTTCCATTACATACAACAATCCTGGCTTCATTCTGTGGAATTCCCTTCACCTTATAACCCCATTTCCGCGTGAGTTTGAGCGCTGTTTCATCGGCTTCAGCACCGGAATTCATCGGTAACATTTTGTCATATCCAAATTGGCGGGACATAAGTTCTTCCCATTCTCCAAGGGTATTGTTATAAAAAGCCCTGGATGTCAGCGCCAGCTTACCGGCCTGATCAGTGAGGGCTTTTACTATTTTAGGATGGCAATGGCCTTGATTGACTGCCGAATAAGCTGCAAGGAAATCAAAATATCGTCTTCCTTCAACATCCCAGACAAAAATTCCTTCCCCCCGTTCCAATACAACTGGGAGCGGGTGATAATTATGTGCTCCGTACCTGTTTTCCCTTTCGATATACTCCCTGGTTTCCATAGTTTAACTGGTTAAATCTGTTAATTAATAGGTTTAATATGATGCCGCCAAACTAAATTTTTTTATCGGTTTTAAAAATGATATTTGAAGTATTTAACGGATGATTTTAAAATCTGACCGAGAATTTCAGATTTAGCCGACGACCGGTGAGGTAATTAGGTACGGCATACATTTGATTATGAATATCAGTTATCCAATAATAGGAGACTGTATTGTTAATGTCGAAAAGATTGAATATCTCAAACCCGATCCAGGCTTCTTTGATCTTATACTTATTTCCGGATTGTGATATTGTTTTAGTCTTATCAATCAGGGTTTTGGAAAATCCTGCATCCACTCGTTGATAGGGAGGCATTCTGAATGTATCCATATAACGGGCTCCGTTTGGGGGGCCAAATGGTAATTTGCTGCCATAGAAAAGTGTCATATTCATTTTTACGGTTGGATAACCTGGAAAATAATCCTGAATAAACAGGCTGAAATTGACACGTTGATCTGTTGGTCGCGGAATATATCCCGGATAAATTAGATGTGTTTCGCCTCCGGAGAGTTTTTTCAGGTAAGAATCGCCAACAATATCCTCCTCTGTTTGCATAAAGGTGAGGCTTGCCCATGATTGAGCGCCTGAGGCCAGTTCACCGTTAATCTTAAAGTCGATTCCTTTGGCAAAACCTTTAGCTACCTGTTCGGGGAGGTATTGGATGTTTAAATTGTTTGTCTGATAGGGAATTAAGTGGTTAAGCGACTTATACCAGAGCTCAGCTGTGAAACGGATCGGACGTTCATAAGCATTTATTATT
>CAIXCY010000111.1 GCA_903918045.1 uncultured Bacteroidia bacterium | reverse complement strand
TGCGGGGATTTTATGACTGGTTCGATAATTGTGAATATCTTCCCGAGATGTTGCGCCGGGTGCGGCAGGGCACTCAGGGAATAATTCCCATTACACGAACCTATTTTACACCTGTTGGAAAGCCCAAAGATATCCAGGTCGTTCAGCAGTATTTTCAGGAAAACTACTGGATGGAGCAGATGGCAAACCGCGATCCCAAAGCGATATGGCAGTATCCTTACGACCGTCCCCATAACTATCTCGTTACCGGGATTGAGCCGTACCTGGATTTGTACCGCGCCACGGGTGCCAAAAAATACCTCGATGCCGCTCTAGGCGCCTGGGATCTCTACCACGATAACTGGGAACATATCGGCGGATCTTTAGCCATCAATGAGGGGACCTTTCTCTATGAGCCAAAATCGAATTATTTAAATCGGGAGACGGGTGAGTTATGTGGTAATTCGTTCTGGATCAAGCTCAATCAGCGGTTTCATTTACTCTACCCTCTAGAGGAGAAATATGTGAATGAGATCGAGAAATCGATCTATAATGTGGCCATTGCGAATCAATACGGGGCAGAGGGAATCCGCTACTTTGCAAAACTGGTAGACCGGAAATATGGTGACCACTCGCCCAATTCGCACCACTGTATGAATACCTGTTGTGAAGGGCAGGGGACCAGGGTGTTCGGCTCACTTGCTGAATACATCTATTCTGTTTCGGAGGATGGAATTTATGTCGATTTATTTGCTGCTTCGGAGATAAAGTACAGGACTCAAAATCAATCCCAAAGCCTGAAAATGGAGACGCAATTTCCCTATGATTCTAAGGTGCGGCTAGTGGTCGGGAATGATCAGCCTCTTCAAAGTAAAATCCGGATTCGTGTCCCTGCCTGGGCATCAGAAAATATGTCTGTTGCGGTGAATGGCAGCGAAGTGGGTATTGGAAAACCGGGAAGTTATTTTGAAATCGACCGGAAATGGAATAATGGAGATCTTATCTCATTTACGGTTCCAATGGATTTCAGGATTACAAAATATACAGGCCTTGAAAAAGGGTATGAAGAAAATCACTACGCCGTAGAATACGGTCCTATCCTTATGGCGATGGTTGGCGTAAAAGGAAAGAAGTTCGATATCGGGGTTAAAGCTACTACTGAAAATATTAGAAATATGTTAAAACCGGTTGCGGGAAAACCGCTGCATTTTACAATCGAAGGGAACACTGAATTCGAATACTGGCCATATTTTGAAGTTCAGGAGGAGCCATTCTCGTGTTTTCCGGAGTTTTTCCGTTAAAAACAGCAATATGAACCTGTTTTAAAATTGATTATTCGGGCTAAAACGAGTAATTTTATCGCTTCAAAAAAATGCAGTTCAAAAATGAAAATAATTTATTCAATAATTCTACTTTTTCTTATTCATTTGGCGCTTCCTGTGAGTACCGCTGCTCAAAATGGCAGTATCAAACAAGTACAGCTTTCTCAGTTTGAATTGCAGTCCTCAGGATTAATTGATGGTACGGGAGAAAAAATTTCAACTTCCGGTTATCACTCCAAAGTATACTGGTTTCCTGTGAAAGTTCCCTCTACGGTTCTTACCGGGCTTGTGGCTAACCGGGTTTATCCGGATCCTTATTCGGGAATGAATAATATGGTAATTCCTGATGCCTCCGATGAGTTTAATAAAATGTACAAACTGGAGCAGTTCAGTCATATTCCCAATGTTGGTAATCCCTGGAAACAGCCTTACTGGTACCGAACCTCTTTCAACGTTCCTGCTCAGGATAAGGGGCGTCATTTCCAGCTCATATTTAAGGGAATCAATTATAGGGCTGCGGTATGGTTGAATGGCGCACAAATTGCCGACTCTGCAAAAATGGTGGGGATGTTTGCCGAATACAGCTTTGATGTGAGCAAGTATATTAAACCGGGTCAGGAGAATGGTCTGGCTGTAAAGATTTATCCGCTTGATTGTCCCGGGTTACCAGATCAGGAGCAGCTGACAGGTCTTGGTGATTTCTTTTTGAATGGTGGACCAACAGGAGATATCGGCAAGAATGTGACGATGCTTTGTACTGTAGGATGGGACTGGGTTCCCCCGGTTCGCGATAGGAATATGGGGATCTGGCAGCCGGTGTTTCTGCGCACCTCGGGTGATGTTACAATCATGCGTCCGCATCTGATCACCGACTTACCAAATTTGCCCGACACCTCAGTTGCAAAATTATCGCTTAACCTGACCCTGTCTAATCATGGACTGAATAATGCTAAAGGAACTTTAAAAATCAATATCCATCCGGAGAACTTTATTGGACAACCTGTTCAGATTTCAAAAGAGTATTCTCTCGCTCCCGGAACAAACACCGCTGTGGATCTGAATTCAATAAATGCAGTTCAACTTCTTGTTAAACTGCCTCATTTGTGGTGGCCCAATGGATACGGGAAAGCAAACCTGTACCGGATACGGCTTCAGTTTGAATCCAATGGAGTTATCTCGGACGACACCACCTTTGCATTTGGAATTCGTTCAGTATCTTCAAAAGCTGTGGAAGTGGAGAACAGGTCCTTACGCCGTGATTTTTATGTCAACGGCAAACGTGTTCATCTCACCGGTGGTGCCTGGGTTCCCGATATGATGCTTAACCGCGATTCTGTTCGTTACGATCAGGAGATGCACCTCTTCCGGAATTCAAATATCAATCTGGTCAGGATCTGGGGTGGTGGTATAACACCTGAAGATGTCTTCTTTGACCTTGCCGATAAGTATGGAATGCTGGTCTGGTCCGATTTCTGGGTTACCGGAGATACGCATGGCGAATTTAAAGGTTCTACGGAATATCCACTCGAGGGAAAAGTCTTTATCGATAACGTAATCAGTACAATATATCGTATCCGTAACCATCCGAGTCTGCTTGTTTGGACCGGTGGAAACGAGGGGCACATCCGCAAAGACCTCTATGATCTGATGCGGAATCAAATCATCACCCTCGATGGAACACGTCCGTTTATCCCAAGTTCTTCAGGTTTTGCCAAACTTCCCAAAGGGTGGGATGGTGCCTGGCCCGATAACAAGGCCTCCGGGGTTTATAGCGGTGGTCCTTATACCTGGAAGGATTCCAAATGGTATTATCATTTAGCCGATAC
>CAIXCY010000110.1 GCA_903918045.1 uncultured Bacteroidia bacterium | reverse complement strand
TCTACTTTATTCTTGACTTTTTCGAGTTCATTGGGGGTAACAAGGGATTCGGTTGTTTTCATTACCTCTTCAATAAGGGCTTTGCGTCCGGTTTCAAAGTCAATTCCCTCATTCATTTTTCCGGTGGCTACAAGAAGACCGGGATCATTTTCACCGCTTAAAAAGACATCTGCCTCGGCAAAGAGTTTTTGCCCTTTTACAAGGCGCTCTTCAACACGTGAAGAATTTCCACCTGATAAAATATCGGTAAGCAGATCTGCGGCGTAAAAATCAGGATCGAGTCTGGAACTCATGTGCCAGGCCACATAAAACGTGTCTATGGGGACATCCCTTGAAACGGTTTGTTCACGATCCTCGTATTGAAGTGGTTCTGGCACTATTAAACCATTTTTTAATTCCCTTTGCGGAATGTCACTAAACCATTTTTCGGCCAATCGAAAGGCTTCGTCAGTTGAGATATTACCGGATATTACCAAAACTGCATTGTTGGGAGCATAATGGTGAAAGAAGAAATCTTTGACCTCCTCCATGGTGGCCTGCTCAATATGTTCCGGAGTTAAACCAATTGTCGGCCACCGGTAGGGATGAACCTTATAGGCAAGGTCACGCAGAAGATGCCATGTATCGCCATAGGGCTTATTGAGGTTCCGTTGCCTGAACTCCTCAATCACTACGTTTCGTTGAACGTCAAGCCCCTTCTTTGTAAACTTTGGACCCAGCATCCGGTCGGATTCCAGCCATAATGCTGTTTCGATATTATTTGCCGGAACGGTGATGTAATAATTGGTAATATCGTTTGTGGTAAAGGCGTTATTTTGACCTCCGACATTTTGTATAGGGGTGTCAAAATCGGGAACATGCTGTGATCCGCCGAATGTAAGGTGTTCAAAAAGATGTGCAAAACCGGTCCGTGACGGATCTTCATGTTTAGCTCCGACATTGTAACAAACATTTACGGCCACAAAAGGGGTGGAGCGATCGGTGTGGGCAATTACACGCAACCCGTTAACGAGTATCGTTTTTTCAAATAGAATCATTCGGTATCGAATTGGTATAATGAATTATTTTGCAGCTCAATGTGTGCTTTATGATATTCCGTCAGGAGATTTTTCATGATTTCTGAGACGGGAAGTATTTTATCGATCAGAGAGGCAATCTGTCCAATTTCAAGCTCCCCCTCATCAAGTTCACCCTCAAACATCCCCTTTTTTGCCCTCCCTTTTCCGAGTAGTTTTTGAAGTTCATCGGCTGAGGCGCCGCGGTCTTCGGCATTTTTTATCAGCTCAAAAAATTTATTGCGAAGTAAGCGAACCGGCATTAACCCCTTTAACGACAAAAGGGTATCCCCTTCATGTGAATTAATAACGTAGTTTTTGAAATTCTCATGCGCCGAGGATTCTGCAGAAACTGCAAACCGTGATCCAATCTGTACTCCCTCGGCTCCAAGAACCATTGTTGCAAGCATCCCTCTCCCGGTGGCAATTCCGCCGGCTGCAAGAAGTGGCAGAGAAGTCGCTTTCCTGATATTTGGAATGAGGGTTAGGGTTGTTGTTTCTTCACGTCCATTATGTCCTCCGGCTTCAAAACCCTCTGCAACGATAGCATCCACTCCGGCATCCTCGCATTTGGAAGCAAAGGCTGCCGAGGATACGACATGGGCTACGGTAATTCCGTGGCTATGAAATAAAGAGGTCCATTTCTTAGGTGATCCTGCCGAAGTAAATACGATTTTAACCTGTTCCCTGACAATAATTTCAATGATCCTCTCAATCTCCGGATAAAATAGTGGGATATTGACCCCGAAGGGCTTATTCGTCGCAAGGTTTGTTTTTTGGATATGCTCCTCGAGAACATCAGGATGCATCGAGCCAGCACCGATAAGACCAAGTCCGCCACAATTACTCACAGCCGATGCCAGTCTCCAGCCCGAACACCACACCATTCCACCCTGTATTACGGGATAACTGATTCCAAATAATTTACAAATTCTGTTTTCAGACATCATAGCTGATTTAGTTTGCAAAGATAGGCATTATGAATTAGGAAATTTTAGTTGTAATTTAGGAGTTGAAATAAACATAAAAACAAAACCCCATGACTGAAGATAATGCGAATAAGGAGCCAAAGAGTGGAGATCAATTTTCTGATAAAACAGATGAACTGATCAATAAAGGTAAGAAACTGGCTGATAAGGCGGAGGACTTTATACACGATGCTGCGCACCAGGTAAAGGAGAGTGAAGCATTCGTCAAGGCTTCGAGTTTTTTCGGAAAGGTAAGCGATTTTCTCGATCAGAAATCAGACGAATTTCACAGCGGCGAGATGGGCGCCAAATTTGAAAATATTAAAGATCAGACAGAAGGTCAGGTTTCAGAAATCATTAAGAAAGTGAAAGTGGCAGGGATAAAGATAGGAGATGCTGTTGATGAGCAGTTAGAGGCCTTGAAAGGGAAGAAGGAGAAGCCCGGAAATCGGGATGGAGGTGGAATCTGAGGATTGAGTGGGAGACTTTGGGAGAAGTGGCGAGGGAGTGAAGCTGAGACTTTGAGAGGGGGAGACGGAGAGAAGAGGACTGCACGACTGCACTACTGCATGGAGGCGAAGAAAGGCCAAGAAATAGCATTGTCCGTCCAAATTATTTTATCCATTGTTACATTTTCGGGAAGATTATTCAACGAATTTTTTATTTGAGTTGGATTTAGTAGTCAGGTATCGACATTCTGAGAAAAAAGGCCAATTATTAGAAAGCCCTTCGATAAGCTTCCATACCTCAGATTCGTAAATCGCAGCCTGCTTGATCCCAAAGGTTTCTTATACCAAAATTACAGATATTATTTAGGTCATTGTTGAATTCTTGAGAAACCCGTACAGGAAGTCTTTTTGTTTCCTCCATCCATTTATTAATTGCTTTGATTCTTCAATTATAAAAATATACAAAAAAAACCTGCCGGAGATCCGACAGGTTTTAGAATTTATGTTGTAAGTAGCTTTGGCTTACTTGTGGTCAACTGAGTACATGTGAGCAACAAGGTCAACAACTTTGTTTGAATAACCCCACTCATTGTCATACCATGAAACAACCTTAACAAAATGGTCATTCAGACCAATACCTGCACCTGCATCGAAGATCGAAGTGCGTGGGTCAGTCTGGAAGTCAGTTGAAACAACTTCATCTTCAGTATATCCAAGGATACCTTTTAATTCACCTTCTGCAGCTGCTTTCATAACTGCACAGATTGTTTTGTAAGGAGCTGGTTTTTCAAGACGAACGGTTAAGTCAACAACAGAAACGTCAGGAGTTGGTACACGGAAAGCCATACCGGTAAGTTTTCCGTTTAATTCAGGGATAACTTTACCAACAGCTTTAGCTGCACCGGTAGAAGATGGGATGATGTTTTGACCAGCACCGCGTCCACCACGCCAGTCTTTCGCTGAAGGACCGTCAACAGTTTTCTGAGTTGCAGTGGTTGCATGAACAGTTGTCATCAAACCTTCAACAATTCCAAAATTGTCGTTCAAAACCTTTGCAATCGGAGCAAGACAGTTCGTAGTACAGGATGCATTTGATACGAAATTCATATCAGAAGTGTACTTCAGATTGTTAACACCCATTACAAACATAGGCGTATCGTCCTTGGAAGGAGCCGACATAATTACTTTTTTCGCACCAGCGTCAAGATGTGCCTGACATTTGGATTTTTCCAGGAAAAGACCTGTTGATTCCACAACGTATTCAGCCTCAATATCGCCCCATTTAAGGTCCGCAGGATTGCGCTCTGCGGTAACGCGGATTGTTTTGCCGTTCACTACCAATGAACCGTTTTCAACAGAAACAGTTCCTGCAAAACGACCATGAGTTGAATCATATTTAAGCATGTAAGCCATGTAATCAACGTCGATAAGGTCGTTAATTCCAACTACTTCAACATCACTTCTGTCGACAGCTGCTCTGAAAACCAGTCGGCCAATGCGACCGAAACCGTTAATACCAATCTTAATTTTAGACATAATTTATTCGTTTTGAGAATTATAGAATGAATAGAACCTTCTTCAAATTTCAGCGCAAAAGTAATACTAATTATTTGAAATTATCAACAAAATTGTTCATGAATGTATGGTTCTTTACAAATTGTTAACTTAGCAAACGGTTTCGTTAATTAAATGTTTAACGCTTTATCCAGGTATTCGGTTTTTTGGCTTTTGGCGGTTGAAATCCGCAGTCGCATGTCTTACACCTGACCAGAAGAAGCGTTATCAAAAGGATACTTAATGGTACAACCAGTTTTGTTTTCATTATGCAAATATAATAACGGAATTGTATTTTTTTTTGAGATTGAGATAACCTCTCCTATCTTTGTCACCTTTCAAACTGGTTTTTAATTCGAATGAGCAAAAGAATAAAATTTGAAGTTGCACCCGAATTCGTCGGGTTATCGTTGTGGATTAAACAATTGCAGGCAAATTTTGCCGGTTCGGGCGAAACAATATTTAAGTCCCGGAACGAAGTAAAGGTTTTCAGGGTCGGAGATTATCAGTTAAATGTGAAAGCATTTAGAATTCCAAACCTCGTTAACCGGATTGTATATGTCTATTTTAGAAATTCTAAGGCAGCCCGTTCATTTATAAATGCAAGAAAATTCTTCTCGCTCAATATTCCTACACCAGAGGCAGTTGGATTCATCGATTTTATCGACAATGGACTACTTACCAACAGCTATTATATTTCACTTCATCACAATTATAAATATACCCTGCGCGATGCAATGAAATTTGAAGCTGGATTGCGTGATGAAATTTTAAGGCAATGGGTACGGTTTACCTATCTTAAATTGCACAAAAACGGTATTTATCATCTTGATTATTCACCGGGAAATACCTTGATTACCGAAACTGAAGGAACCTATCAATTCAATATTGTGGATTTAAACCGTCTTCAATTTGGCTCGATAGGTTTTGAAAAAGGACTTGGTAATTTTTGCCGGCTCGAAGCCGGTAGGGATACATTAAGTGTTATAGGTCAGGAATATGCACTTTTAAGCGGGGAATCGCCTGAAAAGGGGGCAACAGTACTCCGAACGATTGAGCGTGAACATGATCTGAACACAAAAAGGGTAGAGCGGAGGAAATTGTGGTTTAAAAACCTGATTAAGCGATCGGAAAACAGACTGTAAGTAAGATAGGAAAATGACCAATTCCGTTTCTGACTTTAGATATATTTCACATTGTATTTCTGCAACTTATATAGGTTTTCTGCCCATTTTTCAGATCCGGTCACGTCTGTTGATATACTTTTTGAAATAGTACAAAACCGGATTTTTATATTTTAGCATTTTCCAGGGGCGACTGCCGTGCGGTAGGTGTAAAACGGTGAGATCTTTTGAAATATAATTTTTAAACCCCAATGCTCTCGATTTTCTTGTGATCGGTACATCAAACCAATCCAGTGTTTCAGGCAGTTCATTAAAATCGAATGCCTGCAGAAAGCTGTTTGTCAGGAGTGTACAACAAAAACTCAAGCTGTGCTCAGATAAGTAAGTTCCTGATTTTCCATCATCTGAAGCATAAAGATAGGGGAAGTTCACTTTGCCATCCTCGCCAACTGTTACAGACCCAATCATTCCCGCTTCTGGCAATTCATCGGCCAACCGGTTAAGACCATTGAGAGTTTCTGGACCAGCCACAACATCCGATTCAATAACTACCAAATGGGCATCTTTGCTTAATGTCAACTTTCTGGCCATTAAGAGAATGGTTCTGTAATTAGGGGATTTTTTTGAAGTGTATTTTTCCAGTCCAATAACCTGATAACCAAATTTCGAGGAGTTCGAATCAATCCACTTTCGTGTTTCTACAGAGCTGAAATCATCGAAAATATAATGCTCAAAATTACCCGCCTGCTCCGATACAGAGCGAATCGTTTCACGAAGTGTATTAAGAGAATCTTTGACAGGAGTTATAATTACGAGATTTTTCAAGGCTGTTTTTTTAGATTCTTAAAATAGATAAGCGGAAGCTCTTTCACCTTCATATTGTGATGATTAATCCACACTGTAATCAGCCTTTCGGAGATAAATCCAAAGATCCGTTGCTGGTAATCGTTATAATCTCCAAGATTAATCCGACTCTCAAATTCAAATAAGATCATAAACAGCCAATTGCAGAGCGTGTTAAAATCCAGGCCCTTCATCACCATCATATTATTCGCGTAAAGCTTTTTTTGATGTAGTGTCGATTCAAAGGAACTTAAATATTCAGGGGCTTTTTCACCGATAATAGTCCGGAGTAACTGCAAATCATTCGCATCGTGATATTTAATGTAATGTTTTTCAAGCGTTTGCCTTAATTTCCGTGGTTCTGGCATGACAGCATCAAAATCATTTAAAAACAAGGTTGCCTTTTCACAGGATAAAATGCGTTTCTCCCAAAAGCTGAGATCCGAAGTATAAATTAAACCATGCCTCCCTTTGTTCATCCCTCCAAAATAATAGAGAAAACGTTTTAGTTTGTAGATGAACGGCTCACCTTTTGCTGTGAAAAAGCGTCTGTAATGACAGGTGCCCACAATTTGAGGAGACTGATTTTTATAAATCCAGTAAATACCGGTTAATTCACTATAATAACGATTTTTAGAAGAGATATTTTCACCACTGTTGTCTCCGGTTAAATTTGACTCTCCGGTGTAGTTTTCCTTTCCCGCAAGTATATGCGTGTATCCTGGAGAATCTGGAAAAGGTTCACCATTTTTATAATGGAATACGTATATTTTGCAATTGTCGCTGTCTCGCATTTGCTAGCGTTTTGTGAAGTCAAATAGCACAATATCAATTATTTAAAATAGTTATTTTCATGAGATCTGCACTGATCTGAATAACTTCCGTTGCAAATGTAGGATTATTTTATGGAATAAGCCCGGGCGTGTTTTACCCTGATGCTCATTTTTTAATTGCTCCAGCTCATCGATTAATTGCTCCAGGTCCCATGACGAATTTCCATATTTCCTGACCAGACTCTTCCAGCGTTCTCCCTTTCTTCCAAGCCCTCTTTTCTGGTTGAAAATAACCTTTTTCTTGATCAGTGGGTATCCATAAGTAAGAAGTTCTTCAAATAGTTTATGCGAAATATTGGAATCATTCTTTATCTCAAAAAGATTTGTTAACTCTTTACAATCAATATAATAACCGATTTTAAATCCCTCTGATCTCATAAATTGACTGATGCCAATTTCCCACTGACAAATTACTTTGCGCCGTAATAATTTGGTGTTCGTTTCGCTGAGAAATTCGGCCATATCAACGAGCTGAAAGTACTTTTCCAGTGCATTTATTGCTTTTTGATTGAAAATTAAAAAATGACTTTGGATATGGTAATTGTCTTGTGATTTGAAAAACCAGGGTTTCTCGTAGGAATCAAGGAGCCCCCAAAAATCAAAATCCGAAATATTTTCAGGATTTAATACATGTTCAAGGCTGTTTATAAGGATATTACTATCATTTACACACGCTATCCTGAAGTATTTTTCAGGGTCAATTGTCTTGTAAGTATTGTAAAACCTTCCGAAATCATAACCCTTGTTATCCTGAAACTGAATCGTAACATTTTTTGAAATTGGGGGAATCTTAGTTAAAGTTTTCGGGTTCGATGATAAGATAACCTCGTCGAAATAGTTTGCCAATTCATTTACAAATACCGTGACATAGTATGGAATATCCTCTTTTTCAGAGAAATGTATAAAAACACAAAGACTTTTTTTAGGACCTGGCATTATTTATTAGGTTAAAAACAGCACATTCCTTTCAGACCTATTTAGAGCCAATTATAAGGCGATTCTGAGCCATTCTGTTGTTAAATTGCTGAATTATCGCTTTAAAGAGCTTTTCCTGAGTTTCAAAATTAACAGTTCCCAATAGATTTATACGCAGAGTCGGGTCCTCCTTCCGGTTGAATATACCGGTCAGCTTGTTGTCTGTAAAATAGAGTGCGTGATCTCCAAGAAGAAACTGGTAGGAGTCCTCAATATAATTAATTGCAAAACGTTGAGAGGCTGGATTTATAAGGTTGTTTCCAAAGGCTACAAAGGGTTTTGAATAGTTCAGATAGGCCAGAACGGTGGGCATAATGTCAATTTGCTGGGCCACCGCTCCGTCTTTTCCTGAAAGACTACCATCGCCTTTGAAGAAAATAAGTGGCACGGCATAATTAAACACCGATGTTTTATACTCTTTTAATTCCGATTGGGCGCAGTGATCAGCTGTAATTACAAACAACGTATTCTTGAACCATGGCATTTTGGAGGCTTTGGCAAAAAACTGTTTTAGCGCAAAATCGGTGTAACGGATACATTTTTGCAGTGGGATATTTTCTTCAGGAAACTTGTCCCGATATTGCTCCGGAACATTAAAAGGGTGGTGTGATGAGACCGAAAAGATGGTATTCAAAAACGGTTCCTGCATTTTACCAATTTTGTCGGCAAAGAATTGAAAGAATGGCTCATCCCAAATTCCCCATACTCCGTCAAACCCTTTGTCATCATTGTATTCGTTCTTACCCAGGTAGTTTTGGAAACCAGCAATTTTTGCAAATGCATCAAAGCCCATTGATCCATTGGGAGCCCCATGAAAAAATGAGGTTTGATAACCTTCGGCCGCAAGGATACTTGCAAGACTGTTAATTTTGTTTCCCGATCGTTCTGAAATCACATAGGGCAATACCAAAGCGGGGATGCTGGCCGTAATTGACGGAATTGCATCAATTGATTTCCGTCCGTTTGCAAACGCATTTGGATATACTAAACTCTTGGTGATCAATGAGTCAAGAAATGGGGTATACCCTTTATATTGACCGTTAAAAAGATCTTTATTCAGGGAACCTACAAATTCCCGGCTGAAACTTTCAAGAATAATTATAACAACATTTTCTTTCTTCATTGGACCCGTTGAGTCCGGGACCCTGACAGGGTTATAAATGGCATTTATCTCCTCCTCCGATTTGTAGAAGTTCATTACCTTAAACGACTTCTTTCCCAGAGTTCTCAGAATGCAAAACGGTGTATTATGAACCAGGGACATCTCTTCTGGAGAATTGACATATTTTCCTGCATTATTCATGCTAATGGGTCTGGTGCTTGGCATATATCCTCCGCGCATTCCGACTACGCTTAATCCGGCAAATAAAACCAACGACAACATTGATGTAACCCAATATTTCCACGATTTTACCCTAAAAGAAGCGGAAGGTTCAACTATTGAATAGAGTTTCGCAAGCAACCAAATTGTAAACAGCCAGATGAGTGCGATGTACCAGAAATCATAAAAGAAGCTGAAAATAAGCCTTGAATTTGAAATGTCATGGCGAATAATATCGAATACATCAGCTGTGGTCCTTTTTAGGATGAAACGGAAATAGATAATATCGACATGATTAAATGCCAGCCCAATGCTGTTGGTGATCATGAAAACCCATTTTAGCATACGCTGATACCAGGGGTTAAATTTAAAGTTAAAGGGGAGGAGAAAAAGGAGGAAATAAAGCGCGTTAAGGTATAATACAGCACTTGTATCAAACATCACCCCACCTCTCATAATTCTCACAAATGAGCTGAAGTCAACATTTGGGAACATTGAGGTATTGAATAGCAAAAAGAGTATCCGACCTGCTGAATATAAAAACATGACCAGGATAAAACGGTAAATCATTACGATATATTCGTTGACCGGATGTTTTTTAGTTAGAAAATTGAAATGAATCATCGTGATTTAAAAAATAGTTCGCAAAATTAGCAGCATAATCGAATTTCAGGCGCAATTTAACAATTATTAAATTGGGTTTAATTTTCCTGGTTCCCTTCAATGATTAGATTAACTTTTAAACGATCACCTGCGCCTGTAGTCTCGCGCGCTGGCCTGATCGGTCGGCATAATCACAAGGTCTTCGATATTTACGTGAGGAGGTCTGGTCACCATAAACAGGATTGATTCCGCAATATCGGGGGCATAGAGGGGTGTCAACCCTTTATAGACATTGTCGGCCCTGGTCTGATCTCCTTTAAAGCGGACCAATGAAAACTCGGTGTTGACCATTCCGGGGCTGATTGAACTGACTTTTATGCCATAGGGAAGCAGCTCCATCCGCATTGCCTTTGTAATGGCTTTTACCGCATGTTTTGATCCGCAATAAGCAGCGCCGTTGGGATATATTTCATGACCGGCTATCGAGGAGATGTTAATAATATGCCCCGATTCTCTGGCCACCATTCCCGGAGAGATTATTCGGGAGATGTAAAGTAGTCCCTTTACATTTGTATCGATCATCCTGTCCCAGTCATCAATCACCCCTTCATGGACTGGTTCGATTCCAACGGCCAGGCCGGCATTATTTATAAGAAGGTCTATAGCGATCCAATTTCCCGAAAGTGATTTTATTGCAAGATCAGTCTGGTTCAGATCGCGGATATCAAAACAAAGTGAGATAACCGCTGCTCCTGTATCTTTTATGATCTCAGAAGTCAGATCTTTGAGTAATTCTTCACGACGGCCAGTGATAATTAAATCATAACCGTTTGCGGCAAGGATCAAGGCTGTAGCCTTTCCGATTCCAGAAGTGGCTCCTGTAATTAATGCAATTTTTCTCATTGAAACGATATTATTTGATCTGCTAAAATAATAAAAATCGGACCGATAATGGGTTCAGGAATGCCATCATTCAATTTAAACCATTAAATTTGTATAGTTTTTAATAAAATTAAAACCTATGTCTGAAACGGAAACTAAAATATTCACAATTGATCAGGTCCCGGAACCCGATAATTTGCGTAATGTCGTCTATTCGATGATTGCAATTCCACATCTGTCACCAGTGAATATTTTCAATGAGTTTGCCTCGGCAGCAATCGATTCCAAACAAGTTGGGAAGGACGACCTCATTGGAGCTGGAATTTTTCAGGTTGATGAGGATGGGAAATGTTTTTCACAAACGATCTATGCAGACTACAAACGCTTAGCTGTTGATCCGTTTGTTGCTGCCCAGATACTTGTTGCCAAAGCAGTCAGGAGACTTGTTTGTTGTGGTGCCGAACCGATTGCGATGAGTGCTTATATTAATAATGTGGATTTTGCAAGTCCTATTGCCGAAGAGATGGTAATGGCTACCCGGTTAGGTCTGAATGCTGCAGCAACAGTCTTTAATTTACAATTCCCTAGCTGGAAGATATTTTATGACAATGTGAACCTTGTCGGAGCAATTCCACCTACATTAATCATCAGCCTGGTTGGCAAGCTAAAAAACCAGAATGAGGTTCTTACCCCAAGCATAAAGAAAAAGGGGCATAATCTTCTGCTAATTGGCCGGTCATATAATAACATTGATGCCTCTGAATACCTTGACCATTTTCATGAGATAAAAAATTCTCCGTTGATGCCATTTAACCTGGCTTTTGAAAAGAAGCTTATGGCGGCGCTCAAGGAATTAATCAAAAATAAACTGGTTGTTTCGGCAAGTCCTGTTGGAATAGGAGGTTTGTTTTTTACACTCCTCCGTGATGCCTTACCACACGAGCTGGGTTTTGATATTACAACAGATGCTGAAATTCGTTCTGATGCCTTTCTCTTCGGTGAGGGGATGGGACGCATTGTCGTTTCTGTTGAAGAAGATAAAGAAAATGAATTTGTCGATTTCCTATTTGATCATAACATTCCGGTGATGACACTAGGCCATGTGACCAAGGGGGAAATCCGGATAGATGATCAATCTCTGGGTTTCGTTGACAAGGGAATCGTAGGCGAATACTTAGATTAATTAATAATGACAGTTATAACACCGTATAGCAATTCAGCCAAAGGGAAAAAGGAGCAGGTGGCTGAGATGTTCGATAATATAGCCCCCAAATATGATTTTCTGAATCATTTCCTCTCGTTCGGTATAGATAAAATATGGCGCCGTAAGGCTATAAAAATACTTATCAGGCACGCTCCATCCAATATTCTGGATGTGGCCACAGGCACTGGTGATTTTGCTATTGAGGCTTTAAAGACAGCTGCAAAGCAGATTGTTGGTGTCGATATTTCGGAGGAGATGCTGAGTTTTGGGAGAACCAAAATTGAAAAACTAGGGGTGGGCAAACGGATAACGTTGCAGAAAGGGGATGCCGAAGGGCTTGGATTTACAGATGGATATTTTGGGGCCGTAACTGTAGCTTTTGGAGTGCGAAATTTTGAAGACCTTCCAAAAGGGATTAAAGAGATTCACAGGGTTTTAAAACCTGGAGGGATGGTCTGTATTCTGGAGTTTTCAAAACCCACCTATTTTCCTGTAAAACAGCTTTATACCTTTTATTCTTTTTATATACTTCCATTCCTGGGCAGGCTATTTTCCAAAGATAACTCGGCCTATCGTTACCTTCCAGAGTCAGTGGAGAAATTTCCTGACGGAGAAGAATTTCTAACCGTATTAAAAAACTGCGGGTTTACGGAGACCAGCCAAAACAGACAAACATTTGGTGTGGCAACCATTTATACAGGAATAAAATAAATTGGTTTTGAACGCCACTACCTTAAAATACTATTTGTTTTTGCTTCTGCTTGTCGCAGGCACTCTTCCATCTTTTGGACAACGCAAGGGTTTCGATAACCTGACCCATTTTGATGACCGAAAACTCCATTTTGGTTTCTATTTGGGGGTTAATACAATGGATTACAGACTATCGAATTTTAACGATATCCACGAAAATCCGGTTGTTAAACAGCAAATGGCTCTTAATAATCCGAATTTTAGTCCTGCAACTTTGGCTGATAAATATCGTGGAAAATACAGTTATGCTGCTGAAGTTTATCAGATTATGCCAGGCTTTACGGTTGGTGGAGTTATAAATGCGCGATTAGGTCGGGATTTTGATCTCCGATTTACACCGGGGATGTCACTTGGAAACAGGCACTTTAAATTCATTGGCGTAAATGCATCAGAAACCCAGGGAGATAGTATCACTTATCTTTTCACCCCCTCTGCCTACGTCGATTTGCCTTTGGGAATCAGGTATAAAGGGTTTCGTCATCGGAATTTAAGACCTTATATTTACGCAGGTGCTGCATACCGTCAGGATCTTGAAAATAAAAGTAAATCCGAAAGTGTTGTCCACCTTAGGCGCGGCGGGGGATATGCAGAGCTTGCCCTTGGTCTTGATTCCTATCTGGAATACTTTCGCTTTACCGCAGAATTCCGTTTTTCATACGGTCTAAACAACCTGATCAGGCACGATATTGGCCCGGATCATATCCCCTATTACGGATATATTTTCAAGGAGATAAACTCAAATATATTTACACTGATATTTTATTTTGAATGATCAGGGAACTTAATCTGGTGGTATCACCCGCACAGGCACACGACATGTCGCTGCTGAAGAAAATAGTATCCGAAAACCTTAAAACAGAAATCACCCGAATAAACCAGATTGTGGTTATCCGAAGGTCAATTGACGCGAGGAATTCGAATATTAAGTTTAATCTGGGTGTCAATGTGTTTATCGATGAACCGGAGCCTCAAGGTTTGAAACATCAATATTCTTATCCTGATGTTTCTAAGGGGTCACAGGTTATAATCGTTGGAGCCGGGCCTGCCGGCTTGTTTGCAGCGCTTCATCTGATTGAACTGGGCTTTAAGCCGGTTATATTTGAACGCGGGAAAACGGTTAGCGACCGGAAGCGGGATATTGCTGCTATTCATGGAGAACACATCATAAATCCTGATTCCAATTATGGGTTTGGAGAAGGGGGAGCAGGCACATTCTCGGATGGAAAGCTCTATACCCGTTCGAAGAAAAAGGGGGATGTACGAAAGATTCTTGAAGTGCTCAATTTTCATGGCGCCCAGGACGAAATACTCATAGACGCTCACCCACATATTGGCACCAATGTACTCCCTCGTGTGATTGTTGCAATCCGAAACAGCATCCTTAATGCCGGGGGCGAGATCCATTTTAATTCGCGTGTAGCACGATTAATTATTCGTAATCAGGAGGCCCGGGGGGTGATGCTTCGGGATGGAACCACAGTGGAAGGTATTGCCGTTATTTTGGCAACAGGCCATTCATCACGCGATATTTACACGATGCTCCACGAAAATGGTGTCCTGCTCGAAGCAAAGCCATTCGCAGTGGGAGTGAGGGTGGAGCATCCGCAGGAATTAATCGACCGGATTCAATACCACGGAACAGGCAGGGGGGCCTATTTGCCAGCGGCTGCCTACTCTTTTGTGGAGCAGGTTAATGACCGCGGAGTTTATTCCTTTTGCATGTGTCCAGGCGGAATGATCGTCCCTGCTGCAACCTCTCCGGGAGAACTAGTACTAAACGGAATGTCACCCTCTGACAGGGGAGGCAGGTTTGCCAATTCGGGAATAGTCATCGAGATCCGGCCAGGAGACCTTCCCGCAGGCAAAAGGGGTGATGCTATTTTTGCCGGACTCCGTTTTCAGGAAGAGCTTGAACAACAATGTTTTCGAATGGCCGGAAATACGCAGTATGCCCCTACCCAACGGCTCACCGATTTTGTAAATGGGAAAAGAAGTGCAAACTTACCCCTGACATCCTACGTGCCTGGATTAATCGAATCTCCGCTTCATGAATGGTTACCCCGCTTTATAGGATCTGGATTGCAGGAAGGTTTTAAACTTATTGGCAGGAAGTCCAAAGGTTACCTGACCAATGAAGCAATTGTTCTTGGTGTTGAATCCAGAACCTCTTCACCAATAAGAATCCCGCGCGATATGCAGACCCTGGAGCATCTTCAGATCAGAAGGCTGTTCCCTTGCGGAGAAGGCTCCGGGTATTCCGGGGGAATAATGTCTTCGGCCGTAGATGGTGAACGAGTGGCCGAAAGCCTGGCTAACCTCTACAAATAAACTGCCTTCGAAATTCGGCGCAAATGACAGAAGTGGCAATAGAAACATTGAGAGATTCGGAGGTGACAGCGTTTGGAGGAAATGAAGGAATAGTAATCCTCGTCGAAATAAACCGGGCTGCACCGGCTGAGATGCCATTCCCTTCATTGCCCATTACAATTATTCCTGTAGGGGTTAAATCGCATTTATAGAGGTTTTCACCCTCCAGATAAGTACCGTAAATAGGGATGTTCCTTGTGTGTGCCTGACCTAAAAACTCATTTAGTTCAACGTAATGAACTTTAACACGCGCAAAAGCGCCCATTGTTGACTGAATCACCTTGGGATTATATAAATCGGCACAGCCCTCAGAACAGATGAGATTTTTAATTCCGAACCAATCAGCAACTCTTACAATTGTCCCCAGATTACCTGGATCCTGAATCTCATCCAGAAAAACTGAAAGTGACCCTGTTATTTCATCCCAATCGATTTCTGATTTTGGGATTGTGCATACAGCGATGATTTCCGGAGTTGTCTTTAAAAAACTAATCTTCGAAAGTTCCTCTTTTGTCACAATCTCAACCTTCATATCCGGTAGCCGTCTGAATACCTCATTGACAAGGTTCGGGGTGCAATAGAGTCCGGAAATTTCAATTGCGGAATTGAGAAGATCAAACACAAGTTTCTCCCCTTCAGCAACAAAAAGAGCACTTTCGGATCTGTATTTTTTCTGATCGAGGGATCGCAGAAGCTTTATTTTATTTTTTGATAACACAGAATTGGATCAATTAAGAACAAGCCAAAAATAATCCATTTTTAATTTGTCAGGTTAATTATCTTTGTTTAAGTTTTAAAAAGATAGGAATTTTGATTTTTCGAACATTATACAGGATTGGAATAGTGATAGTTGCTGGGGCTGCTATGGGGCTTGCCTCGTGCCGGACAACAAGGTATGTTCCTGATGATCAATATCTTTTAGTGAAATCTGAAATTATTGTTGACAATAATTTATTTAAAAAAGCGGAGCTAAAGAGTTATTTAAAACAGCGCCCGAACACAAAAATATTTGGGTTTTGGCGCTTCCATCTTGGTATGTATAACCTTTCGAGCCCTAATCGGGAGGAGGGATTGTTTAAGAAAATTGGGGAAGCGCCTGTTATTTACAGCCCTAATCTGACTGAGAAATCAAGGAGTGAATTGATTCGTTTTATGCATAATAAGGGATATTACCAGGCAAGGATTACCGATTCTGTGCTATTAAAGAAAAATAAGAAAGCAGAAGTTTCTTATCGGATTACCGGCAATAACCCTCATCAGATAAGATCTTATATTACGGATATCCGTGATGGTTCAATAAAATCCATAACCAGGGGTGATTCCTTGAAATCATTGATTAAACTCAATGGTCGTTTTGATACCGATGTGCTTGCAAGTGAGAGTAAAAGAGTGCTGAATAATTTTCAAAATAACGGATTTTACCGGGCTAATAAAAACGAGATCTATTTTGAAGCTGATACAACAAAAAGGGGGCGAGGTGTAGACCTTAAGCTGGTTGTTGAAAAAGAAAATATTTCGGAGAATCCTGAGGTCGTCATCGAAAGGGATCATCAGCAGTATACCTTCCGTAACTTCTATTTTTATACCGACTTTGAGTCACATAAACAACTCCATGATGAGAAAAAAAGTGAATTTCCGTTGGTTAAGAACGACACGGTTATAATTGGCAATCAATATTTTATATCCAGTGGGAAGATGAAATTTCGTCCTGAGTTATTGTCCAATATGAATCATATCGGGGATAAAAAATATTATAGCGTTCGCCTGGTGGAACGAACCTATAATGATCTGTTTTCCTTGAGACTATTCAAACTGATCAATATTCGTTTTGTTGAAACCAATATCCCGGATTCGCTTGGAAATCCAACCCTCGATTGCATTATTCAGCTCTCACCATCTACAAGGCAGTCATATTCAGTTTCGGCAGAGGGAACTAACTCACTTGGTAATCTGGGAATCGCAGGAAATCTTGGATACCAGCATAAAAATATTTTTGGGGGAGGTGAATTGCTGGATGTTATTTTGCGGGGGGCCACCGAGAATCAAAAGTATGGAAGGGGTGATTCTGCTGTAAGTTTTCATTCCTATGAGTCCGGAATCGAAACCAAAATAACATTGCCAAAGTTTCTTGCCCCTTTAAAGACGAACTATTTTTTCCGCTATACGGCCCCTCAGACGCTGATGGGGTTATCCTATAATTACCAGCGCCGGCCTGATTATACCAGAACGATTCTTCGTGCCAGCCTTGGATATCAATGGAAGTCCTCCGAGATTACCACCCATCGGTTTAACATTCTCGATCTCAATATGGTCAGGATGTTTGCTTATGATTCGGCTTTTGTTTCGCGAATTGAGAACCTCTATATCAAAAGTTCTTATACTGATCATGCCATTTCTGCATGGAATTATAGCTATACCCGTACGACGCAAAATGTTCAAAAACAGTCGAATTACAGCTATATCCGGGCCTCAGTTGAAACGTCGGGGACCCTATTATATAGTGCAAGCAAACTCTTTGAACGAAGGCTTTACCGCAGCGATTCGATCGGGAGTTTAAAATACCACTTTCTGGGGACACCTTTTGCGCAGTACCTAAAGAGTGATTTTGAATATCGTAAGGGGTTTGTAATTGATAAATTTAACACATTTGTAATCAGGAGTTTTTCGGGTATAGCTGTCCCATTTGGCAATTCAGATCAGGTTCCTTTCGAACGGAAATATTTCACTGGAGGCGCCAATGGAATCAGGGCCTGGCCTGTTCGCACGCTTGGACCAGGTTCCTACAAAGCAGGTCCCAATGAATTTCCCAATCAATCAGGTGATATAAAGTTGGAGGCAAATGCCGAATATCGCTTTGCAATGTTTGGTCCCTTTGAGGGGGCTTTATTTGTCGATGCAGGAAATATTTGGTCTTTGAAGGATAATCGTCCCGGAGCAGAATTTGCCTTTTCGCGATTTTATAAGGAGATTGCAGTGGGCACAGGGGTCGGTTTGAGATACGATTTTTCTTTTGTAATCATTCGGGTTGACCTTGGAATAAAGCTTCATGATCCATCGCTGGACGAAGGTTCCCGTTGGAAACCGGCGAACGTACTTCTTACGAAAAGTAATATCAATTTTGCTTTTGCTATCGGATATCCATTTTAATTCGTTATATTTGGTTCTAACTGCAAACTGGTTTCGCGATGAGAATCAGATGGATTCGGGAACTTTTCAGCTTTTCGCGTAAGGAGCGCTCAGGAATCATCCTTTTGCTTCTGATCATCTTTCTGTTAATTCTTGTTGGAATGCTGATCCCTTTATTGATGCCCAAAGAAAATACCAATTTTTCGGCATGGGAAGGTGAGGTCAACTCCTATTTGAAGAATACGGAGCCTAAGGTATCCAAAATGCCTGAGTTTAATCTGGAAAGCTTTGATCCTAACAGGGTCGATTCTGCCGTATTAACCGCTATAGGCTTACCGGAAAAGCTTACTGCAAACTGGATAAAATATCTGAGGCGCGGAGGGAGATTTCGTGATAAGGAAGAGGTAAGAAAGATCTACGGCATGACTCCCCAAATATTTGAACGATTAGATCCGTATCTTGTGTTTTCAGCACCGATGAAGGTGATTTATAAGCCGGCAGATGAAAAATCATCAATATTTACAAGGAAAGGTCCACTGAGGGATTCCGTTTTTCATCCGCAATATGAGAAAAAAGTAAAGCCTTTAGCGGTGAACCTGGAGTTAAACAATACTGATTCAATGAATTTAATAAAGATTCCTGGTATTGGCACAGTTTTGGCCTCACGGATCATACGATATCGGAATCTTCTGGGGGGATTTTATCAACTCTCCCAAATCAAAGAAGTTTATGGGCTTAGGGAAGAGAATTTCAACCTGGTTTCTACCTTTCTAAGTGTTGATGCCTCCCTTATTAAAACTTTGAATATCAATTTTTCTACGATTCAGGATTTGGGACATCATCCTTATATCGGTTACCGTAGTGCCCGGAAACTGGTGTGGCTGAGAGATAAGAAAGGGAAGTTTTTGTCTGCAGCAGACCTTACGGATGCTCTGGGTTCCGATTCCCTGAAAAGATTAATTCCATATCTTAGATTTTCACCGTAACGTTTACAAACAATTACCTGTTCATATTTTTATAATTATTTAACACGATAGTTTGATTAGTTATAGAAAATGCATAGCTTTGCCGACCGAAATAAAGAGTTATTCTAATAAAATAAAAACAAAGAATTGTATGATTGTTATTCCAGTTAAAGACGGCGAAAACATTGAGAGGGCTTTAAAGCGTTTCAAAAGAAAAATCGAAAAAACAGGGGTTGTAAAGGAACTTCGCCTGCGTCAGGCTTTCGAAAAACCCTCAATAACTCGCCGTACTGAGATTAAAAAGGCGATCTATATCGAAGATTTACAGCGGACAGAAGAATAAATCGGTCCGATCGATTTTTTTGGGTGAAACTGCTTTTTTTTTTCGTATCTTGAGTGCGGAAATGATTCTCGCCTGAAATGATGAATCTGGAACTTTTTCTCAACTACCTTAAATACGAAAAGCGGTATTCTATTCATACAATTACCGCCTACGAGAATGACCTCGGCCAATTTGTTTTGTTTGGAAAGCAACTGGTTGAGGATTTTCATGTGGAAGAAGTTGACCACCATTTAGTTCGGGAGTGGATTGTTTCACTGATGAATAATGGGACTAAAGCCAGAAGTGTCAATCGAAAGATCTCAACGCTTAAATCATTTTTCAAGTTTCTACAGCGGGAGGGGGTAATTTCCAAAAATCCTACTGATCGGGTTATTATGCCGAAAATGGCAAAAAAGCTGCCGGAATTTGTCCAGGAGAAGGAGATAAACCGGTTACTTGATGGTCAGTTTTTTGGTGATGATTTTGAAGGCAGGCGTGACAAAGCGATTGTTTCGCTATTCTATGGTACAGGAATACGGCTGTCTGAACTCGTGGAAATTCGGTTTTCGGATCTGAATCTGGCTGAGAAAGTTGTAAAAGTTCATGGAAAGCGAAATAAAGAGCGATTGGTTCCATTTCCACTCGAAATAGCAGAAACGCTAAAAAGTTATTTTGAATTACGGAATAATCTTTTTCCGGAGGCACAGAATCTTCTCTTTCTGACCGGAAGCGGCGATCCCGCCTACACCAAACTTATTTATCGTATTGTAAAGCGGCAATTATCACTTGTCACAACCACCGATAAAAAAAGTCCGCATATTTTGCGGCACAGTTATGCGACCCATCTACTGAACAGGGGAGCAGATCTGAATGCAATCAAAGAGTTGTTGGGGCATGCAAATCTTGCGGCAACGCAGGTTTATACGCACACCTCATTTGAACAATTAAAAAAGGTCTACAAACAGGCTCATCCAAGAGCTTAAACTAAAGGAGGGAAAATTATGGACGTAAAAGTACAGAGTGTTCATTTCAAAGCCGACCAGAAACTGATCGACTTTTGCGAAAAGCGGATTAGCAAACTTGATCTTTTCTTTGAGGGAGTTATCGGGTCCGAAGTGATTCTTAAATTGGAAAAAGACGAAGATCAGGAGAATAAAGTGGCTGAAATTAAATTGTCTGTCCCGGCTAATGAATATCTTTTTGCTAAAAAGCAGGCAAAAACCTTCGAAGAAGCAGTCGATTTAGCAGTGGATGCGCTTCGTAAACAGCTAGATAAATACAAAATGAAAGTCAAATCCAAATAAATTTTAAAAAAGTATTTTAAATAGCTTTTTAAAAAGAAAAATAAATTAAATTTGCAGACCATTTTTGAGGCACGGTTCTTTAAGATGGTCTGTTCTTTTAGGAATTGAAATCAAATATTTGGGGAGATACCAAAGCGGCCAACTGGGGCAGACTGTAAATCTGCTGGCGTACGCCTTCGTAGGTTCGAATCCTGCTCTCCCCACAAATCTCTTTTCGGGAAGTTTAATGGCAAACCTTAAAGGGGGAATAAGCGGGAGTAGCTCAGTTGATAGAGCATTAGCCTTCCAAGCTGAGGGTCGCGAGTTTGAGTCTCGTCTCCCGCTCAAGTTTGCCAGTGTAGCTCAGGGGTAGAGCGCTTCCTTGGTAAGGAAGAGGTCATGAGTTCAATTCTCATCACCGGCTCAGAATTAAAGATGATTAGAATAAAAATTAACGTAAAAAAAATTTAAATTATGGCTAAAGCGCATTATGACAGATCGAAACCCCATGTAAACATTGGCACTATCGGTCACGTGGATCACGGAAAGACTACTCTTACTTCTGCAATTACCATGGTATTGGCAAAAAAGGGTCTTTGCGAAATTAAATCTTTCGATTCGATCGACAACGCTCCTGAAGAAAAAGAGCGTGGTATCACCATTAACACTGCTCACGTTGAGTACGCTACTGAAAACCGTCACTACGCTCACGTTGACTGTCCTGGTCACGCTGACTACGTTAAGAACATGGTTACAGGTGCTGCCCAGATGGACGGTGCTATTATCGTAGTTGCTGCAACTGATGGTCCTATGCCTCAGACTCGTGAGCACATCCTGCTTGCACGTCAGGTAAACGTACCTCGTCTGGTTGTTTTCATGAACAAAGTTGACATGGTTGAAGATCCTGAGATCCTTGAACTTGTTGAGATGGAAATTCGTGACCTTCTTTCATTTTATGATTTTGATGGTGACAACACTCCTGTTATTCAGGGTTCTGCACTTGGCGCTTTGAACGGTGAACCAATGTGGGAAGATAAAGTTATGGAACTGATGAATGCAGTGGATACATGGATTCCAATTCCTCCGCGTGATGTTGACAAACCATTCCTTATGCCGGTTGAGGACGTATTCTCAATCACTGGTCGTGGTACTGTTGCAACAGGTCGTATCGAAACAGGTAAAATTCATACCGGCGACGAAATTGAAATCATTGGTCTTGGTGCTGAAAACCGCAAAACAATCTGTACAGGAGTTGAGATGTTCCGCAAGATTTTGGATGATGGTCAGGCTGGTGACAACGTAGGTTTACTCCTTCGTGGTGTGGATAAGAAAGAGATCAAACGTGGTCAGATCCTGGCTAAGGCTGGTTCTATCACTCCTCACACTACATTCAAGGCTGAGGTTTATATCCTTAAAAAAGAAGAAGGTGGACGTCATACTCCATTCCATAACAAATATCGTCCTCAGTTCTATATCCGTACATTGGATATTACCGGTGAGATCAACCTTCCTGAAGGAACTGAAATGATCATGCCAGGTGACAACGTAACGATCACTGTTGAATTAATCTATCCAGTTGCCTTAAACCTTGGTCTTCGTTTCGCGATCCGCGAAGGTGGTCGTACCGTAGGTGCAGGTCAGGTAACAGAAATTTTGAAATAATTGTTTTTCAATTGATATGTAATAAAGTCCCGGGCTTTGGCCTGGGACTCTATTTACGGATAAACTCATAAGTGGGAGTAGAACAGGTTCGATTCCTGATATCCGCCAATCATTAAGTTTTGTAACGAAATTTGTCCCTATACAAATGAAATTAACAAATTATTTTAACGAGTCTTACAATGAACTTGTCCATAAGGTATCATGGCCTACATGGAATGAGTTGCGTAATAGTGCTATTGTAGTAATGGTTGCTTCCTTTATAATCGCACTTGTAATCTTTATGATTGATTCCGGCTTCCGCGGACTCATGAAACTGATTTACAGTGTTTTCTATTAATTATTTTCTGGAGGTCCGAAATGAGCGATAATCAACGAAAGTGGTATGTTCTTCGAGCTATTGGAGGCAAAGAGAAGAAGGTCAAGGAATATATCGAAAATGAAGTTGCGAATTCTGGACTTAAGGAATTTGTTTCCCAAGTCTTAATCCCTGTGGAGAAGGTTTATCAGATCCGGAATGGGAAAAAAGTGGCAAAAGACCGCAACTTTTTCCCCGGTTACATTCTGATTGAAGCCGCACTGGTGGGCGAAATAGCCCATATGCTAAGAAACATTCCAAACGTTATCGGTTTTTTGGGTGACACTAAAGGGGGCGAACCTGTTCCCATGCGTCAGTCTGAAATTAACCGTATCCTTGGAAAGGTTGATGAGCTCCAGGAAGGCGGAGTAGAGCTGGATACCCCTTTCATAGTAGGCGAGACAGTAAAAGTGACCGATGGGCCATTTAACGGTTTTAACGGAACCATTGAGGAGATCAATGTGGAGAAGAAGAAACTAAAAGTTATGGTTAAGATTTTCGGTCGTAAAACACCCTTGGAGCTTAGCTTTATGCAAGTAGAAAAGGAATAAGTAAATTTTTTAAAAAAAGTTATGGCTAAAGACATTACTGGATTTATCAAGTTACAGATCAAAGGTGGTGCAGCCAACCCTTCACCTCCCGTAGGCCCTGCCTTGGGATCTAAAGGGGTGAACATCATGCAGTTCTGTAAGCAGTTCAATGCCAGAACCCAGGATCAGGCAGGCAAAGTACTACCGGTGGTTATTACCGTTTACGGGGATAAATCATTCGATTTTGTAGTAAAGAACCCTCCTGTTGCCGTTCAGTTAATTGAGTTATCGAAGGTTAAAAAAGGATCTTCAGAACCTCACGTTAACAAAGTCGGTTCAGTTTCATGGGATCAGGTGAGAGAAATTGCAGAGATTAAGATGCCCGATTTAAACTGTTTCTCAGTAGAAGCAGCGATGACTATGGTGGCTGGAACTGCAAGAAGCATGGGGATTACCGTTACAGGCAAATCACCGATTATTAACTAATTAAAGTTAAGGTTGAAATGGCAAAAGTTACCAAGAATAAGAAAGCTGCATTGGCGAAACTCGAAGCTGGAAAGATCTATGGTTTACTTGAAGCAACCGAACTGGTAAAAACGATTACGTTTACCAAATTCGATGCTTCAGTGGATATTGATGTAAGGCTGGGAGTCGATCCTCGTAAAGCTAATCAAATGGTTCGTGGTGTAGTAACTTTGCCCCATGGTACCGGAAAAGAGGTACGGGTTCTCGCATTGGTTACTCCTGACAAGGAGGCTGAAGCGCTTGAAGCCGGAGCCGATTTTGTAGGTCTCGACGACTATATCGATAAAATCAAAAACGGTTGGACCGATGTAGATGTTGTTATTACTATGCCCCCGGTTATGGGAAAAGTTGGGGCGTTAGGCCGTATTTTAGGACCTCGGGGTCTTATGCCTAACCCAAAGAGCGGAACTGTGACTATGGAAGTCGGGAAAGCCATCAGAGAAGTTAAGATGGGTAAGATCGATTTTAAAGTTGACAAGTTCGGCATTGTACACACTTCCGTTGGTAAAGTATCGTTTGATCCACAACAAATTGTGGAAAACGCCAGGGAATTCGTTCATACTATTCAGAAATTAAAACCCGCTGCTGCAAAAGGTACCTACATAAAAAGTGTTTATGTATCAAGTACTATGAGCCCCGGCATCCAGGTTGAACCAAAATCCTGCCTGGAATAGTAAATAATGTTGAGATGAAAAAATCAGAGAAACTACAGGTTATTGAAAAATTAACCAAAGAGATTAATTCATACAGCCATTTTTACCTTGCCGATATCTCTAACCTGAATGCTGAGGTTACAAGTGACCTCAGAAGGTTATGCAATAAAAGGGAAGTTAAACTGGTTGTAGTAAAGAACACCATCCTCCGTAAAGCGCTTGAAAATTCTGAAAAGAATTCGGAAGAACTTTATGATGTACTAGTAAATAATACATCGATCCTGTTTTCCAATACCGGAAGCACTCCTGCAAAACTGATTAAAGAGTTTAGTAAGAAAAACAAGAAACCGGTATTGAAAGGGGCTTTTGTTGAGTCATGTGCCTATATTGGCGCTGATCAGCTTGAAGCATTGATCAATGTTAAATCAAAAGAAGAACTTATTGGCGGTATTATCGCAACGTTACAGGCACCAGTTAAGAATGTATTGTCAGCACTCCAATCGGGTGGACAAACGATTGCAGGTGTTTTAAAAACGTTGGAAGAGCGTAATGCCTAGTTAATTTTTAGTGTAAATAAAAGAATCAATTAATATTTAAATCTCAAGTAAAATGGCAGATCTTAAAAAACTTGCAGAAGAACTTGTTAACCTGACTGTTAAAGAAGTTAATGAGCTTGCAGGTATCCTTAAATCAGAGTACGGTATTGAACCAGCTGCAGCAGCAGTTGCCGTTGCTGCTCCAGTAGCAGCAGAAGCTGAAGCACCTGCTGAAAAAACTGAATTTGATGTAATTCTTAAATTCGGTGGTCAATCAAAATTGGCGGTAGTAAAATTGGTTAAAGAACTTGCCGGTCTTGGACTGAAAGAGGCTAAAGACCTGGTTGATAACGCACCAAAAGCTATCAAAGAAAAAGTTTCAAAAGAAGAAGCAGAATCCCTTAAAGCTCAATTGGAAGAAGCTGGCGCAGAAGTTGAAGTTAAATAATAACTTTGACCTGTACTACAAGGTTATATGCGGTTTAGAATCCCGTCAAGGGATTCTAAACCTTTTCATGTTTATATTTTGGTACTTTAATCTTGGCCTATAATGTCCTCAAATTACACAAATCAAAGGATAAGTTTTGCATCCACCAGAAGCAAACTAGAGTACCCCGATTTTCTGGAGGTGCAGATTAAATCCTTCAAAGAATTTTTCCAGTTGGGAACCTCCCCGGAAGATCGGAAGAATGAAGATCTTTATCAGGTTTTTCAGGAGAATTTTCCGATTTCCGATACCAGAAATAATTTTGTTCTTGAGTTTATCGACTATCAGGTCGATCCTCCACGCTATAGTATTGAAGAGTGTATCGAACGGGGCTTAACCTATAGCGTACCCCTAAAAGCAAAGCTGAAACTATTTTGTACAGACCCCGAACACGAGGATTTTGATACCGTTGTTCAGGATGTCTATCTTGGAACTGTCCCCTATATGACACCAACAGGCTCATTTGTTATAAATGGTGCTGAACGCGTAGTTGTATCGCAGCTTCACAGATCTCCCGGCGTATTCTTTGGACAGAGTGTCCATGCAAACGGAACAAAACTTTATTCAGCAAGGGTAATCCCGTTCAAAGGTTCCTGGATCGAATTTGCAACTGACATTAATAATGTGATGTTTGCCTATATCGACCGGAAAAAGAAATTGCCGGTTACCACGCTGCTCCGTGCCATTGGCTACGAGAGTGACAAAGACATCCTTGAAATATTTGATCTGGCCGATGAAATTAAGGTTTCTAAAACCGCACTGAAAAAATATGTGGGGAGGAAACTTGCAGCACGTGTGCTTAAAACATGGGTTGAGGATTTCGTGGATGAAGATACCGGTGAAGTGGTCTCTATTGAACGTAACGAAGTAATCGTTGACCGTGAGGTGATCATTACAAACGAACACGTCGATGAGATTCTTGACTCTGGCACCAAAACAATCCTTTTACACAAGGAAGAGGCTGGCTCCGGAGATTTTGCAATTATTTATAATACTTTACAGAAAGATCCTTGTAATTCAGAAAAGGAAGCTGTACTCCATATTTACCGTCAACTCCGGAATTCCGAACCGCCTGATGAGGCCACAGCACGCGATGTAATCGACAAACTGTTCTTCTCTGAGGTCCGTTACGATTTGGGAGAAGTCGGTCGTTTCCGTATCAACCGTAAGTTAGGTCTGAACATTGATATGACAACCCGCGTACTTACAAAGCTCGATATTATTGAGATTATTAAGTACCTGATCAAACTGATCAATTCAAAAACTGACGTGGATGATATCGACCACTTGTCGAATCGTCGTGTACGTACAGTTGGCGAACAGATGTTCACTCAGTTTGGCGTTGGCCTGGCCCGTATGGCCCGTACCATTCGCGAACGGATGAACGTTAGGGACAATGAGGTTTTCACCCCTATTGACCTGATCAACTCAAAAACACTCGTTTCGGTCATTAACTCCTTCTTCGGAACCAATGCCCTTTCACAGTTTATGGATCAAACCAATCCATTGGCGGAAATGACGCACAAACGTCGTATGTCGGCACTGGGACCGGGCGGTCTGTCACGTGAACGTGCAGGATTCGAGGTTCGTGACGTTCATTATACCCATTATGGTCGTTTATGTCCGATCGAAACTCCTGAAGGTCCTAATATCGGATTAATCTCTTCACTCTGCGTATTTGCTAAAATCAACGATCTTGGGTTTATCTCTACCCCTTATCGGAGTGCAACCAACGGTAAGGTGAACCTGAACAACGATGATGTTGCCTATTTCACCGCTGAGGAGGAAGAGGGTAAGATTATCGCTCAGGCGAATGCTATTATTGACTCAGAGGGTAATTTTCTGAATGCAAAGGTGAAAGCTCGTCTGGACGCCGATTATCCGTTGGCAAATAAGGAAGATGCAAACCTTATGGATGTGGGACCAAATCAGATCGCCTCTATTGCGGCTTCTCTGATCACCTTCCTCGAACATGATGATGCTAACCGTGCGTTGATGGGATCGAACATGATGCGCCAGGCAGTTCCGTTATTGAGACCTGAGGCACCTATCGTAGGTACCGGTCTTGAAGCGAGCATTGCCCGTGATGCACGTATTAATATCTCTGCAGAAGGACCCGGAGTTGTTGAATTCGTAGATGCTTCCAAGATTGTCATTCGTTATGATATGACAGAGGAGGAGCGTTATGTGAGTTTCGATCCCGATTTCAAGAGCTATAATCTTTCAAAATACAAAAAAACCAACCAGGGTACCTGTATCGACCTTAAACCACTTGTCCGCAAGGGACAACGTGTAAAAGCAGGCGATATTTTAACCCAGGGTTATGCAACCGCAAATGGTGAACTGGCCCTGGGCCGTAACCTCAAAGTGGCCTTCATGCCTTGGCAGGGTTATAACTATGAGGATGCTATCGTTATCTCCGAACGCATTGTTCGTGACGATATCTTTACCTCAATCCATATTGATGAATATTCGCTTGAAGTTCGGGATACCAAACGGGGAGCTGAAGAGTTCACCTCTGATATTCCTAATGTAAGTGAAGAAGCAACCCGTAATCTGGATGAAAACGGATTGATCAGAATTGGCGCAATTGTTAAACCGGGCGATATCCTGATCGGTAAGATCACTCCTAAGGGAGAATCTGACCCTTCACCCGAAGAAAAACTCTTAAGGGCTATCTTCGGCGATAAAGCAGGTGATGTTAAGGATGCTTCATTAAAAGCTTCTCCTTCTTTAAATGGTGTGGTTATTGACAAAAAACTTTTCTCTCGCGTTGTGAAAGAAAAGAAAGGGAAAATGGCAACAAAACCATTACTGGAGCAGATCGACGTTGAACTGGAAAATGAAACTACCAGACTTCGCGAAATCCTGATCGATAAACTTTTTAACCTTGTTAATGGTAAAACATCACAAGGGGTAAAGGATTATTTCAATGCCGATTTAATTACCAAAGGAAATAAATTTACGCTCAAACAATTACAGGGTATCGACTTCCTGAATGTTAATCCTAACAAGTGGACAACAGACAAGGACAAAAACGATATGATTGCAGCTCTGGTGAATAATTTCATCATGAAATATAAGGAGGCAGAAGCTGTTGCTCGTCGTAAACGGTACAATGTAACTATTGGAGATGAGCTTCCTGCTGGGATCCTGCAGCTGGCTAAAGTATATATTGCCAAGAAACGTAAACTTCAGATCGGTGATAAGATGGCGGGTCGCCATGGTAATAAAGGTATCGTTTCGCGTATTGTACGTGACGAAGATCTTCCTTTCCTTGCCGATGGAACCCCTGTCGATATCGTTCTCAACCCACTGGGTGTACCTTCGCGTATGAACCTTGGACAGATTTACGAAACAGTACTTGGCTGGGCCGGTAAAGAACTTGGACTTACGTTTGCAACACCCATCTTTGATGGTGCGACGCTGGATCAGATTTGTGAATATACCGATAAAGCCGGAATACCGCGTTTTGGTAAGACCAATCTTTACGATGGCGAAACAGGCGATCCATTTGATCAACCTGCAACAGTCGGGGTGATCTACATGCTGAAACTGGGCCACATGGTTGAAGATAAAATGCATGCCCGCTCGATTGGACCATACTCACTCATCACACAGCAACCTTTGGGCGGTAAAGCACAATTCGGGGGTCAGCGTTTTGGTGAAATGGAGGTTTGGGCACTCGAAGCCTTCGGTGCAGCAAATATTCTTCAGGAGATCCTTACGGTTAAATCGGATGATGTTATCGGTCGTGCAAAAGCGTATGAAGCAATCGTTAAGGGCGATCCTCTTCCACACCCCGGAATCCCCGAATCTCTGAACGTGCTCTTGCACGAGCTTAGAGGTCTTGGATTAAGCGTAAACCTGGAATAGTAAGTTCGGAATTAACCTGTGACGGCATGCTGTCACAGGTTAATTCTGTTCCTTGAGAATAAAATCAGTTATATTCTACATTTTTTTTTCAAAAAATTATGGCATTCAGACGAGATAATAAGGTTAAGAGTAACTTCACAAAGATCAGTATCAGTCTTGCGTCTCCGGAAGAAATACTTGAACGCTCACATGGAGAAGTTCTTAAGCCTGAGACGATTAACTATAGAACTTACAAGCCGGAGCGTGATGGACTCTTTTGCGAACGGATCTTCGGTCCGGTAAAAGATTACGAATGTCATTGCGGTAAATACAAACGGATCCGCTATCGTGGTATCGTTTGCGACCGCTGTGGTGTTGAAGTGACCGAAAAGAAAGTCCGTCGCGAGCGGATGGGTCACATCTCATTGGTAGTCCCTGTGGTTCACATCTGGTATTTTAAATCATTACCAAATAAAGTGGGTTACTTGTTAGGTCTTCCTACCAAGAAACTCGATATGATTATCTATTACGAACGGTACGTAGTTATTAACCCCGGAATTAAACGTAACGACGGAGTTAAATACCTCGATTTCCTTACCGAAGAGGAATACATCGACATCCTGGAATCCCTTCCAAAGGAGAACCAGATGCTTGACGATGAACATCCCGATAAATTTATTGCCGATATGGGTGCCATCGCACTCCATAAATTGCTCGAAAGACTCGAATTGGACGAACTATCATACGATCTGAGACACAAGGCAGGAAACGAAACTTCACAACAACGTAAAAACGAAGCATTAAAGCGTCTTAACGTTGTTGAAGCTTTCCGTTCTTCCAAAGGGAGAAATCAACCCGAATGGATGATCGTCAAAGTTGTTCCGGTTATTCCGCCAGATTTACGTCCATTGGTTCCACTGGATGGCGGTCGTTTTGCAACTTCAGATTTAAATGACCTTTATCGCCGGGTAATCATCCGCAATAACCGTCTTAAACGATTAATTGAAATCAAAGCGCCTGAGGTTATTCTCCGTAACGAGAAACGTATGCTCCAGGAAGCTGTAGATTCATTATTTGATAACAGCCGTAAATCTAACGCCGTTAAAACGGACAACAACCGTCCTTTAAAGTCTCTTTCTGATTCCCTCAAAGGTAAACAAGGTCGTTTCCGTCAGAACCTGCTGGGTAAACGTGTCGACTATTCAGCTCGTTCTGTAATCGTCGTTGGACCCCATCTGAAACTGCACGAGTGTGGTATTCCTAAAGATATGGCCGCAGAGCTTTACAAACCATTTGTGATCAGAAAACTCATTGAGCGTGGTATTGTAAAGACCGTAAAGTCAGCCAAGAAAATTGTTGACCGCAAGGATCCTGTCGTTTGGGATATTCTGGAAAACGTGATGAAAGGTCATCCGGTACTCTTGAACCGTGCTCCTACACTTCACCGTTTATCAATCCAGTCGTTCCAGCCTGTTTTGGTTGAAGGAAAGGCAATCCGTCTCCACCCATTGGTTTGTACCGGTTTCAACGCCGACTTCGATGGTGACCAGATGGCAGTCCATCTTCCACTTGGAAATGCTGCAATCCTCGAGGCTCAGGTATTGATGTTGTCATCTCACAACTTATTAAACCCTGCTAACGGCGCACCGATCACCGTTCCTTCACAGGACATGGTTCTTGGTCTTTATTATATGACCAAGGCGCGTAAGGGTGCCAAAGGCGAAGGATTATCATTCTACTCTCCCGAGGAGGCAATTATTGCCTACAACGAGGGGAAGGTTGACATGCATGCCATCGTTAATGTCAGATCTCAGGATTTTGACGAAAAGGGTGAGCTGAAGACCATGATGATTGATACCACGCTGGGTCGTATTCTTTTCAATGAATATGTCCCTGCTGCTGCCGGATATATCAATAAAATCCTGACTAAAAAAGCGTTACGAGATATCATCGCTGATATTTTGGCAAGAACCGATAACGCAATTACAGCCCAGTTCCTTGATGATATTAAGGATCTTGGATATAAAATGGCTTACCGCGGAGGTCTGTCATTTAACCTTGATGATGTAATTATTCCTCCTGTGAAAACCGAAATGGTAGCAGAAGGATATGCCGAAGTTGAGGAGGTATTGAATAACTATAATATGGGATTCATTACCAACAACGAACGGTACAATGGCGTAATTGATATCTGGACACATGTGAATGCCAGGTTGACTCAGAGTGTAATGACAACAATCAGCACCGATAAACAAGGATTTAACTCTGTTTATATGATGTTGGATTCCGGTGCCCGTGGATCTAAAGAACAGATCCGCCAGCTTTGCGGAATGCGCGGATTGATGGCAAAACCTCAAAAATCGGGTTCAACTGGCTCTCAGATTATTGAAAATCCTATCCTTGCAAACTTTAAAGAGGGGTTATCGGTACTTGAGTACTTTATCTCAACCCACGGTGCCCGTAAAGGACTTGCCGATACGGCTCTTAAAACTGCGGATGCAGGTTATCTGACCCGTCGTCTTGTTGACGTTGCCCAGGATGTGATTATTAATCTGGACGACTGCGGTACATTACGCGGCTTGATCGCTACGGCTTTGAAGAACAACGAAGAGGTTGTCGCTTCATTGTCTGAACGAATCCTCGGACGTACTACTGTTCACGATATCTATCATCCGCTTACAGGTAAACTGATCATTACTGCCGGTGAAGAGATCATTGAAGATGTTGCTGCAGTGATTGAAGATTCACCGATCGAACGTGTTGAGATCAGATCCGTGCTGACCTGTGAAGCTGAAAATGGCGTTTGTGCCAAGTGTTACGGACGGAATCTGGCAACAGCCAAGATGATCCAGCTCGGTGAGGCTGTAGGGGTAATCTCTGCACAGTCGATCGGGGAGCCGGGAACACAGCTTACCCTTCGTACCTTCCACGTTGGGGGTATCGCAGGTAACGTTTCAACTCAGTCAACGGTTGTAGCCCGCTATGACGGTATCGCTGAGATCGAGGAATTACGTTCAGTTGAGTGGACAGATGAGAAGGGTGATATCATCGATATCGTCGTAAGTCGTCTTGCTGAACTGAAAATTATCGATAAAAATACCGGAATAACCCTTTCCACACATAGTATGCCTTATGGCTCTAAATTATTCGTTAAGAATGGTGCGGACATTAAAAAGGATACTATAATTTGCGAGTGGGATCCATATAATGGTGTAATTGTCAATGAATTCAACGGACGTGTTTCGTATAGTGACTTAATTGACGGTGTTACCTGTCGTGAAGAATCGGATGAACAAACCGGTTACAAGGAGAAGGTAATCATCGAAACAAGAGATAAAACCAAAAATCCAACCTTACAGATTGTTGATGAGAACGACATGGAAATTCGTTCTTATAACCTTCCGGTAGGTGGTCACTTAAGTGTGGATGACGGCCAGATGGTCAAGAGTGGTGAGGTCTTGGTGAAGATTCCGCGTGCATCTGGTAAAGCTGGTGATATCACCGGCGGTCTGCCACGTGTTACCGAACTTTTCGAAGCCCGTAACCCTTCAAACCCTGCTGTGGTTTCTGAAATCGACGGTGAAGTAACCCTTGGAAAGATCAAACGTGGTAACCGCGAAGTAGTTATCACATCACGTACAGGTGAAGTTAAAAAATACCTGGTACCACTTTCCCGCCAGATCCTGGTTCAGGAAAGCGATTATGTCCGCGCTGGTATTGCCCTCTCTGATGGCGCAATCACCCCGTCTGATATCCTTGCTATCAAAGGTCCGACAAAAGTTCAGGAGTATATCGTGAATGAGGTTCAGGACGTTTATCGAATGCAGGGTGTGAAGATCAATGACAAGCATTTTGAGGTCATTGTTCGCCAGATGATGCGTAAGGTCGAAATTGAAGATGCCGGTGATACCCGTTTCCTTGAAAAACAAATCGTTGACAAGGGTGATTTCACCACTGAAAATGACTGGGTTTATGCGAAGAAAATTATTACTGAATCGGGTGATTCTGAAGCATTACGTCCAGGTATGATTATCACTGCACGTCGTTTAAGAGACGAAAATTCATTGCTCAAACGTCGTGACAAGAAAACTGTTGAAGCCCGCGATGCGGTGCCAGCAACTTCAAGTCAGGTTTTGCAGGGGATTACCCGTGCATCACTTCAGACCAAATCGTGGATGTCGGCAGCGTCGTTCCAGGAAACTACAAAGGTATTGAACGAGGCAGCTATCAATGGCAAAATCGACTACCTTGAAGGTTTAAAGGAAAACGTTATCTGCGGACATTTAATCCCTGCCGGCACAGGTAACCCAATGTTTAAAAACATCGTGGTTGGCTCCAAGGACGAATATGATCGGTTGATCGATTCGAAAAAGGGTGATTCAATGGGTGACGAGGACGAAGATTATTAATTGAAAGTTATGAATAACGAAGAACAGAATCAACTGAATATTGAGCTAACCGAAGATGTTGCTCAGGGTACTTATTCAAATCTGGCCATTATTACCCACTCTCCGTCTGAGTTTGTGGTCGATTTTGTCCTTGTGATGCCCGGTATTCCAAAGGCCAATGTAAAGTCCCGGATCATTCTGACACCGGAACATGCAAAAAGGCTGATGTTTGCATTACAGGAAAATGTTTCCAAATACGAAGCGATTCATGGACCGATACAGATTCATGAAGGACAGAATAATCTGGTTCCAATGACCTTTAGCGGACCTACTGGTCAGGCATAACCTTTCTGTTATATTTATAAGGCTGGTCCGGGCCCGACTCTTTGTCGGTCCCGGACTGTTTTTTTGTTTAAGTCCGAGCCCAACTCAAAGTCGCGCCCGGACTTAAAGGTTCAGTATTGGAGGGTTTAACTGCCAGGACCAGTTGATAAAACGTCAATTTTTTTCAATAATCATTCTAAATTATCCGCTTCAATATCAGCATTTTGATTCGTTTTTCGAGACATATTTTAAAATCACTCCCTTTGAAGTCTTTGAAAAACAGCGGTGTTACGATTGAAGTCACTCTGTCACTATCGATTGACATCTGATTCTCTTCCATCCCTGGAAATTTCACCGAATTTGTCAGCAACTCCTTAAGTTTTATATTTGCCTTCCGAAACCCTCATACATAAAGTCTCGTTAAAGAAGACCTGAATCAATGAGGGTTCAATTTGGCCTTTAATTGCTATTTTTTTTCACATTAATGATTCAAAACCATACAGAAAATTTATGAAGGGTTTAAAAATTATAGTACTTGCCAAGCAGGTTCCAGACACACGAAATGTAGGGAAAGATGCCATGAAAGCTGATGGAACGGTAAACCGAGCCGTTCTTCCTGCAATTTTTAATCCGGAGGATCTTAACGCCCTTGAGATGGCGCTAAGGGTCAAAGACCAGATCCCCGGAACAACAGTAACCATATTAACAATGGGACCAGGTCGTGCCGCAGAGATCATCCGTGAAGGACTTTACCGCGGTGCCGACGATGGAATTTTGTTAACCGACAGGGCATTTGCCGGATCTGATACGCTGGCAACCTCTTATGCCTTATCCCAAACGATTAAGGAGATGGGGAAATTTGACCTGATCGTAGCAGGCCGTCAGGCAATCGATGGTGATACTGCCCAGGTGGGGCCACAGGTTGCTGAAAAACTTGGATTAAACCAGGTAACTTATGTGGAAGAGATCATTCAGATCGAAAAGTCGAAGATTACCTGCCGGCGCCGCCTCGATAACGGTGTCGAAACGGTTAAGGCGCCACTTCCACTTCTCCTTACCGTAAACAGCTCAGCACCCGATTGCCGCTCCCGCAACGCAAAACTGCTGATGAAATATAAACATGCCCGGACCGTTACAGAACGTCAGGAGGCAACCGAAGATTACCTCTATCTCTATGATTCGCGCCCATTCCTTAATATTCAGGAGATGACCGTAAACCAGATTCAATCCACCCCTGAACAATTGGGTTTGGCAGGATCTCCAACAAAAGTTAAACGAATTGAGAATGTTATCTTACAGGCAAAGGACGCGAAACGATTGACTGCTGCCGATGAAGGTATCAATGACCTGATGAAGGAATTAATCGAGAGTCATGTAATTGGCTAGTAGTAACTTACTTGAAAAAAATATTCGAAGAATGGATAATTTATTTGTTTATTGTGAAGTTGAAGATGGAGTTGTGGCCGATGTAAGCCTTGAGCTCCTGACCAAAGGGCGCTCTCTTGCCAATGAACTTAAATGTCAGCTAGAAGCTGTCATCATTGGTTCAGCCCTTAAAGAGGTTGAAAAACAGGTAATCCCTTATGGTGCCGATGTGGTTCACATGATTGATGATCCCCGTTTGGCGCCTTATACCACCGCACCTCACGCTGCGGTTCTGATCAAACTGTTTCAGGAAGAAAAACCTCAGATCGCCCTTATGGGTGCAACACCTATCGGACGTGATTTGGGTCCGCGTGTCTCCTCCGCCCTCCACAGCGGTTTGACGGCCGACTGTACAAGCCTCGAGATTGGTGATCACGAAGATAAAAAAGCGGGTAAGACCTATAAAAATTTATTATACCAGATCCGACCTGCTTTTGGAGGAAATATAATTGCATGGATTATCAATCCCGATTGTCGTCCTCAAATGGCTACAGTTCGCGAAGGGGTGATGCGGAAACAGATCATTAATGCCAATTATCCATCCAAAGTAAACCACCTTGAAGTTTCAAAATATGTTTCTGATACCGATTTCGCAGTTCAGATCATCGAACGCCACCTCGAGAAACGGAAAATCAACATTAAAGGAGCTACAATTGTAGTCTCAGGTGGGTATGGCGTTGGTTCAAAAGAAAATTTTAAACTCCTGTATGAACTTGCTGACCTGCTCGGTGCAGAGGTTGGAGCTTCCCGCGCAGCAGTTGATGCCGGATATGCAGATCATGAACGACAAATCGGACAAACCGGAATAACAGTGCGTCCAAAACTCTATATCGCATGCGGTATTTCAGGTCAGGTTCAACACCGGGCTGGAATGGAAGAATCTGCTCAGATCATCTCTATAAATACGGACCCCGATGCACCGATTAACTCGCTGGCCGACTATGTTATCACCGGTGATATCTCGGAGATAATTCCTAAAATGATCAAGTATTATAAACAAAATACGAAGTAAATCGCGAATTTCCGGTTGACATCCAAAAATTTAAAGAGAAATGGCAAATTTATATAACGATAACAGAGACTTAAAATTTCACCTCACGCATCCAATGATGCAAAAGCTGGTGATGCTAAAGGAACGTAATTTCGTCGATAAAGCAGATTTTGATTATGCTCCGATCGATTTCGAGGACGCAATGGACAGTTATGAGCGTGTTCTCGAAGTGGTGGGAGAGATCAGTGGGGATATCATTGCTCCCAATGCCGAATCGATCGATGCCGAAGGGCCTCAGGTTGTTGATGGCAGGGTAATCTATGCCCGGGGAACCCAGGAAAATCTCGATGCTCTTGTAAAAGCAGGTTTACTTGGAATTACATTACCCCGCCGTTTTGGGGGGTTGAACTTCCCGATTGTCCCCTACATCATGGCAGCCGATATTGTTTCGCGCGCCGATGCCGGTTTTGTAAATATCTGGGGTCTGCAGGATTGCGCCGAAACATTGAACGAATTTGCCTCCGAAGAGCAAAAAGAGCGGTGGCTTACACGTGTGGTTCAGGGTGAAACAATGGCGATGGACCTTACCGAACCCGATGCCGGTTCTGACCTTCAGGCTGTTCAGCTTAAAGCGACCTGGTCTGAAAGTAAAGGCACCTGGCTGCTTAACGGCGTTAAGCGTTTTATTACCAATGGTGATGGTGATATTGCTCTTGTACTCGCCCGCTCGGAAGAGGGGACACGCGACGGCCGTGGTCTGTCAATGTATGTTTACGACAAACGCAACGGGGGTGTTTCGGTTCGGCGAATCGAACATAAAATGGG
>CAIXCY010000109.1 GCA_903918045.1 uncultured Bacteroidia bacterium | reverse complement strand
TTCATTTTTGATTAACCCGAAATATCGGTCTATTGCATAAAAGAGTCGCTTCTGGTCATCATAAGGTGTAAAGAACCAAATCATCTTTTTTTTAATAAAAATAGGGTGCAGAAAAACGAGAAGAAAGGACATAAAAAAAACTCCGTTGCCAGAGTTTCTTTCAAAATATATAAACTTACAAAACATGGTTACGAAGAATTCTTTTTGCTTCCAGACCTTTTCAAACCGACCTTTACCAGTTTGGGTTTTTCCGGGGTTTCAGATTTGTCCGGTTTATCCGTAATACCGTAAAGCTCCTTTTTGCCTAATTCAGTGATCTGAAGATACGGAAAGTCGCTTTCCCAAAGATTCTTTAAAACCTCAATTGGTAGATTTTCCTTACCAAAATCAACCTCTCCGCACAGAAAAGTGATCACCTTACCAGGTTTCAGACGAATCAGCTTAAAATAATCTGTCCACATCTTTTTACCGGTTAGGCACTGGCCTCAGTAAGAGGAAGATTCCCCTTGTAGACAAACTGATTGTTGGTCTTGTAGGTGAATTCCAAAGAAATACCCTTACGTGCAGCCGTAGTTTTTCCGGTACCGGCACCATCAGGTGAAGAAGCCAGGACAGCTGCCCTGAGCGCGTCACCCATCACATATTTCTGACCATCGGAATCGATGACAATAAATACGAGATTCTCATTCTTGGCAGCACGCATAAAACCAAGAATCGTTTCCTGCAAGCCCGGATGGAAAAGAGAAAGATGGTTGACAAAGGAATGGCCGTCAACTTCACCCACTAATTCCATTTTATATTCACCCGTATCATCGGTGATGTACATCTTCCATAACCGTTTACCAGGTTTCATGATCAGATCACCGGTCAAGGCAGAAGCAAGTAGCAGCGTTGTCGGATTTACCGGAGGAATAGGAAAAGTTTCAACATCGGCATAATACCCGAAATAAACCACCTGGGTCAATCCTCCCATGTTATCTCCATTGGGGAGATTTTTATCAATATCTGTAAAATCAATCATGATCGCTATTTATTAAAAGTTCAACTAAATGGATTAAACAGAACCCGATCCGGATGGCAGGATGTTGGTCCAGACAGCCTGATTGACACCAAAACCCAATCCTTCACTCCAGTCAGCCATAACAGCAACGGCTCTTTTGGACTCTTCCAGTTTGAACAGGTTTTTGGTCAGCGTAGCAGGAGTGACATAGAGGAAATTCTCAACAGGCGTGCAGAAAATATCATCTGTACCAACCATGGAAGCCAAAGGTTTAACGCTAAGAGGCGTAAAATCAATCCCGGCATCAATCTGCTGATCAGAAGTCTTCTGATAAAAAAGCTGCGCCCTTTTATCCTGAAGGTATTTCTTGTACCAATGATGGCTCATAAAGACATTCATCTTGATCCCCTGGTAAACTTCAGCGATATCATCGGTAAACGATTCAACCTGATCAAAAATGGTTGAAACATCCAGTGCGCCAAGCGGAATTGAATTAATCGTTTCGGCATCAACACCAGCCTGAAGCTGCAGCTGCAAACCATTCATACCTGTACCTAACAGTCCTGCAACGCCGGCCTGTGGAGTGGCATAAACACCTTTATAGTATTCATTGAGCTCCATGTCCTTGTCAATCTGTTTGGCATAGTAGTTTTCAATCAGCCATTTGACAAATGGCCAATCGGCGCGACTCACCGAGTTTTGAGTTAAAAACCCTAGCCAGGTAGATACCAGTTCGTCCGGCATAAATTCATCGTCAATCTTAAAACGGTATTGACGAATCTCATTGGGGATAATATCAACTCCCCCTTTTTGAGTGAAAGCCTTTTGAAATGGCTGAACCAAAGACCTGAAAGCAGCATTGGCCAAACGAAAGATCGTATCATCCGTCTTAATTGGAGTAGCAAAAGCGGTGATCTGCCGGGGCTGAGAGAGCATCTGCAGAATTCTTTTTTTGTTTTGACCGGCATCAATGTAGAACGCTCCGTATTCCGCAATGATTTCCGAGGTAGTAATAGACATAGCTAAAAGGATTTAAGAGTTAATATCAACTTGTTTGTTATGAGCCAGATTGTTGATCGTATTCCAATCAACTTCTTCTGTCTTCAGTTCATCATGGGTAGCCAAGTTCTGAATAGCGGCAACAGCCGGCCTTGAAGCCAAAAGAACCCGAATTGCTTCAACTTTAGCTGCGGGAGTTGCTGCAGATAAAACCGTTGGATCAATCGCATTGAAAGGGTCCATCGCACTGGCAAGCAGTGCCTGGGAAGTCCCTAAGGTTGCTGTAGCATCGGCGCTTTGCTGAACCGCCTGGTCACGCTCCACGATAAGCTGCTGATTAAGTTCAAGCCTGTCTTCAACCGACTGTAACTGCTCTTCATTTAGAAAAACACCTTCATCGGCAGCTTCAAGCACCTGAACAGCCAGCACACTGTTTAAATGTGAGAATTGTTTCATCTGTTTTTTGGGATTTATGATTTGTTGATTACTTCCGGTATTCTTTGAACTGCCGGTATTGAAATTCGCTAATAGCAGCACCTGGTCAACAGCTGTGCTGAATTCACCAATCGAATCGACGAGTGATCCGATAACTTCGCCGGCCATAAAGGTTTTTCCCTTTAACTGCGTTTCCAATACCTGGGGACGATTGGCCAAAACATCAGCCCGGAATTTTGCATTGAAAGGATTCAGTATTCGGTCCTTGACTAACTTAAAATCAAATTCATTGATGGCCTTATCCCACTCTTCATTCTTCTGTTCACTCCCGTCAGCATAAATGGTCACAGATATAACACCATGTTCATCTTCCGGGGATTTAGATTTACGTCCCTCATAAATAGCCATGGTACCAATGCTTCCTACCCAATCCATCTCCCGGCTGGCAATGATGTGGGAACAGTAACAGGCAATGTAGTAAGCAGCCGATGCAGCCATACCGTCAATCCATGCCACGATGGGCTTGGTGCATTTTTGAATCGCATCGGTCATCTCAGGAACTGCCGATGCCTGGCCACCACCTGATTCAATAATTAGAACATGACCGATAACCGATTGGTCACCATCTGCTGCCAGCAAACGGTTCCCTAAAGTCCGGGTACCCACAGGTCCGCAGTTCTGATCATGTTTGGTTAACAACGAGCGCACCGGTAAAACATGAACCACTTTCTCTTTTTCAACCTCGGGTTCCAGCTCTTCATCCGTTAAAGGAACTTCAGGATTCGACCACATGGAAATAGTGCGAGTCACCGCCGATATTTGATAAGGCAAATGATTTTGTGGTTCTGCGCTCTTTTCAAGCTGAAGGCCAGTAAACAGTCCGCGCAAAACAGGATAAAAGCTGTTTAGTGTCCCCGGCTCTAATTGCCAGGGAGATCCAAGTACATCTTTTAGAAATTCATAATTCATTTTCTGCCTGTTTTGCACAATTCTAAGGCATAAAAAAAGCAACCCAAAGGACCGGGTTGCTCTAAAAAGCAGAAAAACAGGACGATTCAGTTTCTAACTAAACGGATTCTCGCTTAACCGTACAGGGGGATAATGAACATTACCGCTGAATTTTATCTTAAAACCCCGTTTTGAAGCATTGGTTTCGCCGGTTTCAAAATCAGCGCTAAACCGTATCGGGATATCTGGGGTTCCCAACATGACCAGTGTGCCATTGCTATCCATATAAATCACTACAAATTTCTTAGTCCGGATCATCTGATTAATATAGCTTTCGGAATCCTGGTTATAGCCAGCAATGAAACCGGATATCTCGTGAACAAAGGTTGTTCCGGCAAAATCGGTTTTCTGATTTACAACCGCACCGGACGTATCCTGGGTGATATCCATGCAGTAAACATCATCCTCATTGGTAATCATGGCTGCACTACCTAGTAATGAAATATTCCATTTATCCACAGCCCATAACCTAACTGCACCACCCATATTTTCAAGCTCTTTTCCTATTTTTTTCATGGTTTTTTCACGTTTTTAACAGTTTGTTGGTAATATCCCAAGTTGTCCCTTTTTCGGGACAACTTGGGCACTGATTTAGTTGTTTTTCAACCCATTTTCGGTAATAATCCCTGCATTTTTCATGTTTATCCGAATCAATCGCTCCAAATGGTTAAACGCATAAGCATTCATATCAACATCGATACTGGTTCGCAGACGATAAAAATCCTTTTTTATGCTGTCAAACGGCCAGTATTCCTCTCCCATGGCAAAGCGCTGCTGGAACAGGTTGATTGAACGATCAAGCGGGGCGCCAAAACTGACATAGGAGCCAATAACGGTACGCATGACCCATTTGGCGCGACTCTCAAAATACTTTCCAAATGCCACAATGTCAGTTCGGGAAAGCTCCCATCCAAACCGGTAGAAGTCATGGTCTGAAATAACAACTTCCACATAATCAGGCTTTTTTAACGATTTAACCGGATACATGACATCGTAGTTTTTATTGGGTCGCTTTAACATCCGTTTGAACATTTCATGCTCCCTGGGAAACTTTCGGAAATCCACCGGATTCCCATAGTTATTTTCCAAAAACCTTTTCACGTAAAGCTTCACAGGAATCGTTACAAAGAAGATCATACCAGATATTTTAGTTCAGATTCACTTTTTTAAACCGCTCTTCATTTTTCAGTTGGGCACGAAGCCAGATATAGTGCTGCTGTTTTTCTTTAACATTCTTTATTTCCCGGATCATACAGGAAATGGTCGAATGATCCTTGTTCAAAATTGAGCCAACCAGATCAAGGGAAGCATCAGGATACCTGGTCCGGGCTAGGCATGCATACGCGCCCCGGACATAGGCGAGATCCCTGAATTTGCCTTTCCCTTTTAACTCTTCGATGGAAAATTCAGTCAGGTAGCAAACCTGTTTTAATAACTTCTCCAGTTCAAACCGTAGCTCGATCAGTCTTCGTAATTGCTGTGTAGATAATTGATTGATTCGTGTGTGCATCATTTTATTCAATTACATTGGTTTATGACTTTAATTTCTGCTTTTCAATCCCATTTTTCATAGAAAAAAATATTTTTTAGGTCCGGGGGTGGTCTGTAGTTGGCAACTTACCCTACATACACTACCCTAACTACCCGAACTACCGGTTCACTACCTTATTTAATGATTTATTGAATTGATTACTAATTAAGTAGTATAGGTAGTGACGGTAGTGACCTAAATCCTCGTACAAGGCTATGTATCGTTTTATTTTTAATAGGCTCATTTATATTT
>CAIXCY010000108.1 GCA_903918045.1 uncultured Bacteroidia bacterium | reverse complement strand
TGTTCCGGCATTAGTGCTACACCGATATAGTTATTAAAATCAAAAGTTCGTAATGCGGCAGATTTTAAGGATTGGGTTGTAAAACCATCAGCAACTTTATCAAATTCTCCAAAGGTCTTAAAATCACCATTCATATTTAAATAGTATGATTTTAAGGTTGACTGCCAGAAATTGTTTTCGCGCAAATTTGTTTCACGTTCCCGCTTTATCTTTTCACGGGCCTTGTCCACCTCTTCCTGCTTCGGACCATTGTCAATCAGATCATGGATAATGGCAAAAACCGAATTTTTCAATTCCTTAATTTTTTCGGGCGAAGTACCGTAATAGATTGTCATATCATATTCCGGAACAGGAAATTTATTGGTCCCTGGCTGAGCTCCAATATAATAGACACTTGATTTGTCTTCCCTGATACTCTCCAGAAGCCTGGTTGTTAAAATTTTACTAAGTGCATCTATTTCAAGAATATCTTTGGTCACGTAATTGAGTTTACCATGAAATTGAATGTATTGAATCGATTTGGATTCTTTTCCTTTATGCACAATTTTTTCAACCACACCTGAAGGTTTTCTTACCCCAAGATCAACCCATTTTTCTGGTTTATTGCCGGTTGTCAGGGAGGCCAGGTATTTTTCGACAAGGGGTTTGAAGGTCACCGAATCGATTTTCCCAACAAAGAAGAAGGTGAATGCACCGGGATTTGAGTAACGCTCTTTGGCAATTTCTTCTATACGGGTAAATTTTGCTTCGTTAAGCATCTCCTTTGTGAGAGGTTTCATCCGTGGATTATAACCTGAAGTCACATATCTGAACGTGTCACTAAAAGCAATTTCCGGAGATACATCCTTATTATCGAGCTGACTTCGCATTCGTGTGATATAAGATGAAAATGCCGATTCATCAAAACGTGATTTCGTAAAATAGAGATTGATTAACTGAAAAAGAGTCTCAAAATCTGAAACATTGGAGGATCCTTCGAGACCCTGAGTTAACATTTTTATTGTCGGTGTGACAGAAACCTCTTTCCCGGCAAGCATCTTCTTTAGGGTAGTAAGTTTGTAATCTGCTATACCACTCATATCCATAATCGTGGATGCAAAGGAAGCCGACACATTATCTGACTGCGGATAGAGGGACCAGCCGCCCTTGGAATAGCCTGTGAATAGAATTTCGTCATCTTTAAAGTTGGTCGGTTTTACAACAACTTTAATTCCATTTGAAAGCGTCCATTCTGTCGCATCTACTTCGCTGATTTTCTTTTCACTGATTACCTTACCTGCTAAGGGGGGTGTTTTCATCAAAGGTTCGCTGGAAGTTTCGTCTGCGTATTTTTCAATCTTCTGATTTTCAACCTCTTCAAGAACCTTTCTGATATCCACTTCTGTAGGAGCAGGGTTGGCAGCCAGTTCAGGTGCAGTAACAATCACAACCCTGTTTTCACTGGTTATCCATTTTTGAGCAAGTCCGTTGATTTCAGCCAATGTTATTGTTGGCAGGAATGCTTTATAATATTCAAATTCCATTTCAATACCCGGAGTTGGTTCCTTGCGCATCAAAAAGTTACGGGTGTATTCCTGCGCGATGCTCATTGATTCTCTTTTGTCCCGTTCATTATAAGACGTTTCCATAGATTTTAACATCGCATTTTTATTCCGGTCAAGTTCACTTTGTGTAAATCCGAATTTTTTAATCCGCTCATTTTCAATAAGGACAGCTTTTAGTCCGGCTGGAATTTTCCCCGGATGAGTAATTGCCATTGATGTATAGACATCGGAGGGTCCGATTAATCCGCCATATCCGGCCTGACCCATGACAAATGGAGGATTTTCCTTTTGAGTCAGTTCAGAAAGCCTTAGATTAATCATTTGATTATAAAGATTATAAAGCATTGATGTGCGGTACCCTTGGACGGTAAGGTCAATATTCATCGGGTGTTTTATATAGACAGACGCTGATGAATAGGTGGCTTCCTTATCCGTAACTATTTTAACAAATGTTTCATGATGTGCGGGTACTGGAAACAACTCTTTTTTTCTGGGATTTATTTTTGCAGGGATGGCTGAAAATTTTTCCTGTATCATGCTAACCATTTTATTCTGATCGAAGTCACCAACGATAATAATCGCCTGTAAATCTGGACGATACCAATCATTTCTAAACCTTCTTAAGACTTTCGGCTGACATTTGTCGATAATCTGAACATCTCCGATGGGTAATCTTTCAGCATATTTTGAACTCTTAAGAAATACAGGTAACCACTGATTCATCATTCTTTTTTGTGCACCCTGGCCTCCACGCCACTCTTCATGAACCACTCCACGTTCTTTTTCAATCTCTTCATTTGAATCAGTAACCTGTGAAGCCCAATCGAAAAGTACCTGGAGCCCTTTTTGAATATATTCCTCTTTGTCAAGTGGGACTTTTACCATATAAACAGTCTCATCAAAACTTGTATAAGCATTGATCTCTGGACCAAATTCCATTCCGATTGATTCAAAATATTTAATAAGATCATTCTTCGGGAAGTTTTTTGTCCCATTAAAGCTCATATGCTCACAAAAATGAGCAAGTCCTTGCTGATCTGGATCTTCCAGAATCGAACCTGCAGAGACAACCAACATCATCTCAGCCCGGTTTTTAGGTGTGGAATTAGACTTAACGTAGTAAGTAAGGCCATTGTTCAGAACCCCTTTGCTCGCTGCCGGATTAAATGGAATTGGATCTGAGAGTTTGAATGGCTGGGCAAAAAGTTGAATTGTTGCCCATAGGAATAGGATTAAAAAGGACGATTTTTTCATCTTAAAGATTTTAATTGTTTATCTAATACAAAAATTAAGTGAATAATATTATGAATACGTTTTTTTGAAGATAATAGTTACAAAGAGGGGTTAAATGTGATATGTTTGTTTACTGCGTGGCTAAATCCATCCTCATGATGCGCAAGGCTGATTAAATATCTCAATTTTAATTCTTCGGGTGCATTTTCTACGACATAAGAGTGTTGGGTAAAATCGAGCATTTCAAGATCGTTAAAGTCATTTCCAATGCCAAGTGTATTTTCCTGGGGTATCCCTGTGATCCGGCATATCTCTTCAATTCCGTGGGCTTTTGAAACGCCGTTGGGAAATATTTCCATCCAGATGTAATCTGAATTTAATGGGGAGGTAGTCTTGATAATGCTCAAATCCGGAAATTTTGACTGAATCTTCTCCTTTACAAGTCCAAATTGGTTGCTTTGAATCGGGAAAAACATCAGAAATTGGGAAGAGGCAAACGGCAGTTTTGGATCAATTTTAACGGCATCCCCGAACTTACGGTGATGGTCTACATACCTGGACAGTTCAGGACATTTATAGCTTTCCCACCAGCCAAAATTGTGGTTGTCCGGCAATTCCCTTGAAACCTTAAAGTTGTATTTTTCACCGATCAGATAATCAATTATTTCAGTTGTGCGTTCAATCGATATTGACATTGCCCGGATAAGTTTTTGAGACTTCCAGTCCATTATTCCTGCGCCGGAGGAAAAAATTACATAATCAAAAGGTGACTCTTCGTTTAACACCAGCCTTACCTTATAGAGATTACGGCCGGTGGCAGCTACTCTGCATAATCCTAAAGTACCTAAATTTTCAAGCGTCTCCTGATCAGCAGGGCTTATTGATTGATCGGATTGTAAAAGTGTACCGTCCAGATCTGTAACCACCATTTTCACTTCAAACATAAATAATTATCCTCCAGATTTTATTAAATTTTTCCTTAAAAATGAATGATACCAATATACAACATTGAATTGACTTGGTTGGGTGCTTCATGAAAATTCTTTCAATTAATTTATTTTAAAGCATTACAAATTATGATTATATTGGAAATTTCAGCTTTTTTTTAAAAAAATGGAATTAAATTAGCAAACTCAATTTGTGAACTAATTTGAACCTTAATGCTGATTTTTTACCTGTATAGCTACAATTCGTAATTGATATTTCATCCTTTATATTTATTGATCTTAATACAGCTTTATTTTCTAATTTTAAACGTATGAAACGATTATTTTCCTTTTTAATGATTTTTGCATTGCCGGCATTTGTTTTCGGTAGCGAAGCCGATCTTAAAATTCCAGCTCTGGATCCTGGACAGTATAATATGTTACTGTTTGGATTTTTGATTTGTATTCTTGGATTGCTTTTTGGTTTGTACCAGTTTATCCGGGTAAAGAGACTGGGGGCGCACAAAAACATGCTCGATGTAGCCAATATTATTTTTGAAACCTGTAAAACGTATCTTATCCAACAGGGAAAATTTTTACTGATTCTATTTGCATTTATCGCTGCCTGCATCGCTTTCTATTTTGGATTCCTTCAGCAGATGAGTATAGGGGGTGTTTTCTTAATCCTGATGTGGTCGGTAATTGGTATTTTAGGTTCTTATGGTGTTGCCTGGTTTGGTATCCGAATGAATACGTTGGCCAATAGCCGGATGGCTTTTGCATCCCTCGAACGTAAACCGCTTAAACTCCTTAATATTCCGTTGGATGCAGGGATGAGCATCGGTGTTCTTTTGGTAAGCGTTGAACTTATCATGATGTTGATTATTCTCCTTTTTATACCGCGCGAATTTGCAGGTGCCAGTTTTATCGGCTTTGCAATTGGTGAATCATTAGGTGCATCTGCACTGAGGATCGCCGGAGGTATTTTTACAAAGATCGCAGATATTGGAAGTGACCTGATGAAAGTGGTATTCAAAATTAAAGAGGATGATCCACGTAATCCAGGTGTAATTGCAGATTGTACAGGGGATAATGCCGGTGATAGCGTAGGCCCTACAGCTGACGGTTTCGAAACATATGGCGTGACAGGCGTTGCCCTCATTAGCTTCATTGTTCTTGCAGTAGCGAAAGTTGAGGATCAGATGTTATTGCTTACCTGGATTTTCCTTATGCGTATCCTGATGGTCGTTACATCAATTGCAGCCTTTTATGTAAATAAACTTTATACAAATGCAAAATATCATGATGTATTGGATCTCGATTTTGAAAAACCTCTTACTACACTGGTTTGGATTACTTCGATTCTCTCTATCCTGGTTACATTCGCTGTAAGTTATATTATGCTAGGAACATTAGCTCATAATTTATGGTTAACTCTTTCTATTATAATAAGTTGTGGAACTTTAGGAGCTGCTCTGATACCGGAGTTTACAAAAATCTTTACAAGTCCGAAATCGGGCCATGTAAACGAAATAGTAACTGCTTCACGCGAAGGTGGTGCATCACTCAATATCCTCTCTGGTCTTGTTGCAGGAAATTTTAGTGCATTCTGGCAAGGAATGGTGTTCCTTGTACTTATGTTTGTCGCTTATTTCTCTTCAACTCATGGGCTGGATGCTCTGATGATCTACCCTTCAATATTTGCCTTTGGACTAGTTGCCTTTGGATTCCTGGGTATGGGCCCTGTGACAATTGCTGTCGATAGTTATGGTCCGGTAACCGATAATGCTCAAAGCATCTATGAACTTTCACTGATCGAAGAAAATCCAAATGCGGCTGAAGAGATTGAAAAAGAATTTGGTTTCAAACCCGATTTCGAAAATGCCAAACATTACCTTGAGGCTAATGATGGAGCAGGAAATACATTTAAGGCTACGGCTAAACCGGTACTTATTGGTACTGCAGTGGTCGGTGCAACAACAATGATCTTTTCACTTATTCTGTTGATTAAAGGAAAATTTGGTATTGAGCCAGAGACAATTTTGAATGTACTCAATCCATACACAATCTTAGGCTTTCTTGCAGGTGGTTCTGTAATTTATTGGTTTACAGGAGCATCTATTCAGGCAGTTACAACAGGTGCTTATCGCGCAGTTGAATATATTAAGAAAAATATTCACCTGGATGAAGGTGCAGACAGCAGTGCATCAATTGAAACCTCAAAAGAGGTTGTTAAAATTTGTACGCAATATGCTCAGACCGGGATGTTCAATATTTTCATTGCAATTTTCTCCTTTGCACTGGCATTTGCATTTTTTGCCGGATACCGTGACATGACCGCGGCAACACCAGCACTTAAATATGCTGCAACTTCCTTCTTTGTAAGTTATCTTATTTCGATTGCTGTCTTTGGACTTTTCCAGGCTCTCTTTATGGCAAATGCCGGAGGAGCATGGGACAATGCCAAAAAAGTAGTTGAAGTCGATTTACGTGAAAAAGGTACAGCACTTCATGAAGCCTCAATTGTAGGTGACACAGTTGGTGATCCTTTCAAGGATACCTCTTCAGTTGCTCTTAATCCGATAATTAAGTTTACTACATTATTTGGTTTGTTGGCCATGGAGATAGCCATTTCAGATAGTTTCTATTCTGTGGCACCCTATGTAGGAGGAGTGTTCTTCGTGGTGGCACTTTACTTTGTTTACCGTTCCTTCTATAAAATGAGGATTGTTAAATAGTCAATCCCGAAACTAGATAAATTATTTAACAATCTTTAAGATCTGTTGAATCGTCTTAACTAAATTATAAGTCATATTTGTGATGTAAGAGTAAAGCACTTTTTTTCATAGATTTTGGTTAGGTTAACATAGGGCACCCTCAAAAGGGGTGCCTTTTGTTATTTGCATATTTTTACTCAAAAAAAGAGGTTTACTGAAATTGCTTTCAATAAACCTCTTCGAAAAAAATGGAATGGGAGGTATTTATAGAACTACTTTCGATACTATAAGCCCAGTAATTTTTCTTCCGGACTTTTTCCGCCAAATAGAAGCTTAGATGGATCTTCAATCAATTCCTTTACTTTTACAAGAAATCCCACAGAGTCCTTACCATCAATTATACGGTGATCATAAGAGAGTGCAACATACATCATCGGACGAATTTCAACTTTTCCGTTTATTGCAATTGGTCGGTCTTTAATAGAATGCATTCCAAGAATTGCACTTTGGGGAGGATTAAGAATGGGGGTTGACATCAAAGAACCAAAAACACCGCCATTAGTTATTGTAAAAGTACCTCCAGTCATCTCCTGGATTGTAAGTTTTTTATCTCTTGCCTTTTCTGCGAGCTCCTTGATCTCCCGCTCAATTGCTTCAATAGTTTTTGTTTCTGCATTTCGAACGATAGGGACCATCAACCCTTTGGGAGTTTGAACTGCAATTCCAATATCATGGTATCGCGGAGTAACAATATCTTCATTCTCAATCAATGAATTTACAGTTGGATGTTTAGAAAGTGCTACGCTTACCGCTTTTGTGAAAAAAGACATAAAGCCCAATTTTATTCCAAATTTCTCCACAAATTGTTGTTGATATTTCTTTCTGATTTCCATCAACTGACTTAAATCTATCTCGTTGAATGTTGTGAGCATCGCAGTTTCATTCTTAACCGCAACCAGGCGTTGACTCAACTTACGCCGAAGTGCAGTCATCGCGATACGGTCTGATTCCCTACTCTTTTCAACAGATAGATCAGGCATTGTGTGAATTGGTAACGCCAGGACAGATTCAACGTCTTTTCGGGTGATCCGCTGTAACCCGTTTAAAATATCCTCAATATTTAAACCTGCTTCTTCCATAACTGCTTTGGCAGCTGGAGTTATTTTTACGAGATCGGATGTTGATCGGGAAGTAGATTCAGGTTTATATTCCCGGATATTGACGATCGCTGGAATAATCGGCTTTTCAGTTTCCGGTTCACCAGCCTGTTTTCTATTTAACAGTATAGAGTCGTTCTCCATTGGCTGTATCCCTTCGTTGCTGTCCACAGTACATGCAACTGTTCCTACAGCTACTCGTTCGCCCTCTTTTAAAAAGATTTTTATTATACCAGAGGCTGAAGCGGTCAATGATAAGGTTGCTTTATCTGACTCAATTTCAGCAATTTCCTGATCTTTATTTACGAATGTACCATTTTCAACGAGCCACTTACCGATTTCAACTTCGGTAATTGATTCACCAGGAGTAGGTATTTTGATTTCAAGAATCATATCAGAAAAAATTAATGACTAAATTTAATTAAAAACAGCATTGAGAATTCGCTCGAGACTTCGCTTATGTTTCTCCAATAATCCGGTTGCCGGACTGGCACTTTCGGCTCTACTGATTAATTCAAGCTCAAGTTCAGGATATTTGCGGGAGATGTATGGCCATACCCCCATATTTGCCGGTTCATCCTGGACCCACAATACTCTCCTAGCATTTGGATTTTGAAATTTTATCGTTCGGATCTCTTCAGATGGAAATGGGAAAAGCTGTTCAATCCGTATGATCGCATAATTTTTTCGTTCCAGCTTTTCACGTCTTTCCAATAATTCATAATAGATCTTCCCCGAGGTAAAGATTAAAACCTCCGCTTTCCCGGGTAATACTTTATCATCACTAATAATTTCCAGGAATTCATGAGAAGTGAGATGTTCAATAGGTGAGATTACAAGAGGATGTCGAAGCAGACTTTTAGGTGTAAATACGATCATTGGAATCCGGATATCTCCCAGGACCTGTCTTCGTAAAAGATGAAACATATTAGCAGGAGTGGTGGGCATCATTACCTGCATATTATAATTTGTACACAATGACAACATTCTCTCAATTCTTCCACTTGAATGTTCGGAACCTTGCCCTTCATAACCGTGCGGGAGAAATAGAACCAGACCGTTCATCAATCCCCATTTTTCGCCGGCAGAACTAATGTATTGGTCAATTATTACTTGTGCTACATTGCTGAAGTCCCCAAACTGAGCTTCCCAGATTGTTAACCCCTTTGGATAAAATAGCGAATACCCATACTCGAATCCCATAACACCGTATTCGTTCAGTGGCGAATTATATACGCTAAATTTTGCCTGGTCTGGTGAGATATTCTTTAGTGGAAAATATTTTTCATTTCCCTCTTCCATTACAATTGCAGCATGACGATGTGAGAATGTTCCCCGTTCACTGTCCTGCCCACTCAGCCGAACCGGAATCCCTTCAGCGAGGAGGGTGGCAAAGGCCAGTTGTTCTGCAAGAGCCCAATCTACCTTATTATCAGAAATCAGCTGCCTACGATCGGCTAAAAGTTTAATTATCTTTCCAAAGAATTTCTGCTCATCAGGTAGTGTATTTATTTTCTCAGCCAACGCCTTTAATTTTATTTCAGAGACGGCAGTTGGGGTTGAGTTAATTTCGGCAGGTTCAGGAAACCTGTAAGATTTATACTCTTCAACCAGGAAACTTTTGATCTTAACTTTTTCGATACTCTTACTTATTTCATATTTTTCTTCAAGATGTTGGTTGAAATTTTCAATTTCAACCAAAACCTCTTGTTGTGTCATAACTCCTGATTCGATAAGTTTAGAGGCATATACATCCCGGGGATTAGGATGTTGCGCGATGGCTTTGTAAAGAAAGGGTTGTGTAAATCGCGGTTCATCCCCTTCGTTGTGACCATATTTACGATAGGACAAAATATCAATAAATACGTCACTATGAAAATGTTGCCTGAATTCAAGAGCCATTTTAACTGTAAAAATAATTGCCTCAGCATCATCGCCATTAACATGAAAAACAGGTGATCGGGTAATCTTTGCAACATCTGTACAGTAGGTACTTGATCGTGCATCGAGGTAATCGGTAGTAAAACCTATCTGGTTATTGACTACAATATGGATTGTTCCCCCGGTTTTGTAGCCCGGCAAAAGTGACATTTGTACAACCTCATATACAACACCCTGACCTGCAATTGCGGCATCACCATGAATGATAATTGGTGCAATTTTATTATAATCTCCTTCATGTATAAAATCGATTTTTGCTCTGACCATTCCTTCAGCAAGTGGTGCAACTGTTTCAAGATGAGAAGGATTTGGAAGAAGGCTAAGTTTAACTTTCGAACCTTTTCGGGTAATAACCTCTTTGTCAAATCCCAGATGGTATTTCACATCTCCCAATACAATTCCATCTTCATATTCTGTGGCATAAAATTCCTTGAATATATTTTCATAGGGTTTTTTCAGAATATTTGCCAAAACATTTAATCTTCCCCGGTGAGAAATACCAATGACGTATTCTTCAAGGCCAAGCAATACGCCATGTTCAATTATGGCATTTAAGGCGGGGATTAGTCCTTCGGTTCCCTCCAGTGAGAAGCGCTTTGCACCTACAAATTTCTTGTGAATAAAATTTTCAAAACCAGCCGCTTCTTTAAGGTGATTAAAAATTTCTTTTTGTTCTTCAACAGAGAGTTTTTCAGTATTTCGGGTAATCTCCATTTTCCGTTTTAACCACTCTATCAGTTCTGGCTGACGCATATACAAAAATTCAACACCAATCGATTCACAATAGGTCTGCTCAAGATGTGAAATAATCGAACCAAGTGAAGCCGCACCAATTCCAATTTCTTTACCTGCCTCAAAAATCACATTTAAATCGCTTTCAACTAAACCAAAATTGCGGTAATCTAAAGTCGGAGTATATTGCCTGCGTCTTCTTACCGGATTTGTACGGGTGAAAAGATGGCCTCGCTGGCGATAACCATTTATCAGATTGAGAATACAAAACTCTTTTTCGAGTTGACTTTTGTCAACTAAATTGGTTGATTTTTCGTCATACGATTTGCGTGCAAGTTCAAATCCTTCGAAAAAATTGCACCAGCTTTCATCAATATCCTGAGGGTTTTGAAGATAACTTTTATATAATTCTTCAATCGCACCAATTTCTTGGTTTCCTACCAGCGAAAATTTATCCATTTTTTTTATTTAATTCCGTAATAATTACAAATATAAACAGGATTAAGTTCAAAAATACAGCTCAACTAAGCACATTTTTGCCTGTAATTAATAAAAAAGAACCAATTTTGAACTTTTAATAACCGCTAATTAATATATTCTTTGGTAACATCCAAAAACATGGCAAAGTAACCTATTATTTACCTATTTTTAGTCTTTATTGTTAAATTAAAAACGTTTATGAATGGATTTTTGAAACAAGTGGCCACCCATTTGTTTAAAATGCATAAAGCGGACATTAGTAAGCTTACACTTGTTTTTCCGAACCGGCGAGGAGGAATATTTTTTATAAATTATCTGAATAGTTTGGTGAAAACACCTTTGATTTCCCCAAAAATCATTACAATTAATGAACTCTTTTCAGAACTTTCACCATTCCATATACCGGATAGGTTAAGCCTTATCTTCAGGCTTTATAAAGTTTATTGTGAATCGACTCATTCCAGTGAACTATTTGATGATTTTTATTTTTGGGGCGAGATGCTTATAAGTGATTTCGACCAGGTGGATAAATACCTTGTAAATGCCCATGACTTATTTACAAATGTTACTGAATTAAAGGAGATTGATGTTCGTTTTAGCGATCTGAATGCGGATGATAGAGAGCGACTTGGGAGTTTCTGGAAAACCTTATCGAATCATGACAAAACTCCAAATCAGCATGAATTTTTAAGGCTTTGGGAAGATATTGAAGGAGTTTATAATAAGCTAAAATCCGCTCTGCATAGCGAAGGTCTTGCTTATGAGGGAATGCTCTATCGGGAGGTAGTCGAAAAGATTCTTAAGGAAAACCTGTCATTGTTTGAGAATAAATTCTTTGTATTTATTGGATTTAATGCGTTGAACAGCTGTGAGGAGGCCCTTTTTGATTATCTTCAGGATCATGGTAAAGCCACCTTTTTCTGGGATTTTGACAACTATTATTATAAAGATACAACCCAGGAAGCAGGATATTTTTTACGCAAAAATATGGTCAGGTTTCCGCATTTCGGGTATTTTCCGGAAAGTGATTCACTTACACTCCTCTCCAAATCAATTAAAATTGTAAATATCTCTTCACAGGTTGGGCAGGCACAGGTTGCTGTTAATGAGCTTATTGGGCTAATTAATAGAAAATTAAATTTTGACGATACCGCTGTTGTGTTGTGTGATGAAGAGTTGCTTTTGCCAGTAATTAATGCCATACCAGTTTCCAGTAATAAGGTGAACGTCACGATGGGGTATCCATTGAAAATGACCCCTGTTTTCAGTCTGGTGACACAACTAATTGCGTTGCAGAAGAATGCAAGAATGGGTGAAAACGGAAAATTAGCTTTTTATAATAAAGATGTGATCCGTGTTTTGAATCATCAGCTTGTTATCGATTTTGAACCATTGGAAGGCAAAAACCTTGTCAAGACTATCCTTGAAGGTAATATCATCTATCTGGTGGATAATGATTTGCCGAAGAATGGGTTCTTTCAAAAACTGTTCTTTGCACCTCAAAGCATTATCGGGCTTTCTGATTATTTTCTTGGAATCCTTAAAGCAATCTTTATTCATTGGCAAAATAAGGGTGGTGATCTATCCAACGTGGATTACGAAGATGAAAATAAGCAAACCCGGGGTGAAAATTCTGAGATCTATTGCGAATATCTCTATCAGTCTTACCTGGCAGTAAACAAGCTAAAAGATATTTTAGTCATCGAGGGAGCAAAGGTTTTCGAAACAGAAAATTTCATTTCAAAGGAGGCTTTTTTTCGGTTTTTAACACAATATCTTAGTGGACTGAGTATTCCTTTTGAGGGAGAACCACTTGAAGGATTGCAAATTATGGGAATTCTGGAGACACGTACCCTTGATTTCAAAAATCTTATTGTCCTTTCAATGAACGATGGTATTATGCCAAAGATTTCCGCTTCCGGATCGTTTATACCTTATAATTTAAGACGGGTTTTTAGTTTGCCAACAATTGAGGAGCAAAATGCAATGTATGCCTATTATTTCTATCGTTTAATACAACGGTCTGAAAATGTGACATTTGTTTATGATTCTGGTGCAAACGGTATGTTCACAGGTGAGAAAAGCCGTTACCTGTATCAGTTATTGCTTGAATCTCCGATTAAAATCGAAGAGATCAATATGGTATTCAATGTTGAGCATATCGCAGTTCAGCCTATACGTATTCCTAAAGATGCAAATGTAATGGTTCGGCTCAATGATTACCTTACTGGCAGAAGGCCCCTTTCACCAAGTGCAATTGACAAGTACCTCAATTGCCCTTTACAATTCTATTTCAGATATTCGGCAGGTTTGGATGAACCGGACGAAATATCGGAGGAGGTTGATGCACTGATTTTTGGACTTCTTTTTCATGATGCAATGGAAAATATTTATCGCCCCTTTATCAGTAAGAGCGTTACGCCTGACGATATTGATTTAATTTTAAAAAATCCGGAACAGATCGGAAATATTATAAAATCGTCATTTCAGAGGGTTTATTTTAAAGGAAATAATTCATTGGATGAGATACAATTAACAGGACGAAACTGGCTGATCTTTGAGGTTGTAAAAAAATATGTCATCCAATTACTAAATGTTGACTGCAGACGCGCGCCATTTGAAATCGTTGGGCTCGAAGAAAAAGTAACAACAATATTGGGAATTAATAATTCTCAACAAAGTGTGATGATTGGTGGCACCATCGACCGAATTGATAGAATTGGTGAGGCTGCCTATATTCTTGATTATAAGAGTGGAAATGCAGAGTTGAGTTTTCCCCTCCTTAACTCTTTATTTGAGAGTGGAAATAAAAATCGAAACAAAGCAGCATTTCAGACCCTTGTTTACTCCTATATTCTGCATAAAAACCAGCCGGATTTAGGAACGATCTACCCCGGGATATATTCTTTGCGTGCGCTATTTGAAGCAGATTTTTCTCCTTCATTGTGCTCCAAAGAGATAGGAAATCTACCCGTTGAATTTATTTCAATAGCAAATGATTTTGAGGTACTTCTAAGGAGTTTAATCGAAGAGATTTTCAATACCGACTTACCCTTTGTCCAGACAGAAAATGAAGAACATTGTAAATATTGTTCTTACCGTCAAATTTGCAGAAAGTAGATTTGTTACCCGTTTAGGCCTTGCCGAGCAAATCGGGTCTTATTCTTCGTGTCCTTTCATAAGCCTGGTCTTGTTTCCAGTCGTCTATAAGCTTGTCATTTCCTGAAAGGAGGATTTCAGGAACCCGCCAACCTTTATATTCTGCAGGACGGGTATAAACCGGCGGAGTTAGCAATCCATCCTGAAAAGAGTCGGTCAGTGCAGAGGTCTCATCGGATAAGACTCCCGGGATCAGTCTGACTATTGCATCGGCCACAACAGCTGCAGCAAGTTCACCGCCTGTTAAGACATAATCTCCAATTGATAATTCCAGGGTAACCAGGTTGTCCCGAACCCTTTGATCTACACCTTTATAATGTCCGCATAGCAGTATCAGGTTCTTCTTAAGTGATAAATGATTGGCATCCCGTTGAACAAACTGACGGGCATCCGGTGTCAAAAAAATAACCTCGTCATAGTCCCGCTGACTTTTTAATTCATTGATTGCTTTATCGATAGGCTCAATTGACATTACCATTCCGGCACCTTTACTAAATGCATAGTCATCTACCCGTTTGTGTTTGTCGGTTGACCAGTCTCTGATATTATGAATATAAATCTCCGCTAACCCTTTATCTTTTGCTCTTTGGAGAATTGAATGGTTAAAAGGGCTTTCCAGGAGTTCCGGCACCACTGTGAGAATATCAATGCGCATATTTTTTTTTACAAAAGTACCATTCAGGATTGATCTTCCCAATCATAAATTCAGAAATAAGCCCATATCATGGGAATATTATTCATTAAATATGACATAATGACTTGTGTTATTTGCGAAAGCTGTCAATATGGCTTATTTCGGATTGAATTTTCAAGTTTTAGTTCACTGGCATATCAATTGAAGATGTACGGTATATATTTTAATAAATTTCGATTTTAAACAACTTAAAACAAAAAATTATGAATTTACTTAGATTCTCAAAGCCATTAGCTTCTCACACTTTTTCCGAAGGTATGCTCAATCAGATGCTTCGTGAACTTGGAAATGAGAATTGTGTTTCAGTTCCGCGGGCCAATGTACTTGAAGGGAAAGACGATTTTAAAATTGAACTCTCAGTTCCCGGTTTTATTAAGGAACAGATAAGTGTTCAATTTCAGGAAGGTCAACTAATAATAAAAGGGAGCCCGGCGGAAAAACAGGCTGAAAATGAAAGATATCTGATCCGTGAATTTGGATTAAGAAGCTTTATAAGGCGCTTTTCAATTCCCGATACAGTAGATACGGAATTGATCAGTGCTGCCTTTTCAAACGGGATTTTGACGATTATAATTCCCAAAAAAGGAGAAGCGATTGAAAAGGAGCCAAAAGATATTATTGTCAATTAAGTATCTATTATATTATATATTAGATCATTAAGGGGGATGCAGAACACTTCTGCATCCCCTTCCTTATTTGGAACAAAAATATGTTTTCGAATTAGTTGAGGATTAGCTTGTAAATATCTATTTTCGTGAAAAATAATCTTGTATACATCCTGGCTTAATCGCCGTAACGAAATTGCAGATGGAATCTAACGAATTGAAAAAAAATGCAGCCTCCGATGAGACAGAGTTGCTAAAAAATGGTGAAGTAACCGCTGAAGTGGTAACTCCAAAGGGTACTGACAGTGATAATGCAGTACCTGCTGAAAAGAGTTTGGACTCTTCTCCGGATATAGAATCCGACTCTTTGAAAGACCCTGTAACCATTGAAGAGAGCGCTATAGAAATTGTTAGCTTAGGCACTGATTCAGAAGAAGTGAACGTTCCTGAAATAGTTGAAAAACTTAAAGCAAAAGTAGAAATTCCGAAACAAGTTGAAGAACAATCTTTAATAGAAGAGGCTTTGGCATCAGAACCCATTGAGGTAGTTTTTAATAAGTCTGCTTTGGTTGAAGATGAGCCGGAGAATTCTGAGCCACTTTTTAATCTTGATACCATTCCTAAACCGGTTCTTGAGGTTGCTGAGGCTGGAGAAACAACACTGATTGATCAGATTGTTCAGGTTGCAGAGGAATCGGATGATGATGATGATCTTTTTAGTGATCGGGAACCGGATGCGCATGCAATTCCGATCCATGATTACTCCTCTTATAGTAAAATACAATTAGTAAACACATTAAGAAAGATATTATCCGAAGGAACAGCCGATGAAATCAGGCCACATGCCGAGGCCATAAAAGGTTGTTTTTATAAAATCCGCAATAGTGAGATTCAGGAGCAGAAAGCTGCTTTCACCGCTCAGGGGAATGATGAGGAATTATTTGAAGCTCAAGAGGATGTACATGAATCTGAGCTAAAAGACCTGCTGCGTGAATACAAAAATCTGCGTGCTGAGTTGAACAAGAAACAAGAGGCAGTAAAGGAGGATAATTACCATAAAAAGCTGGCAATCATTGAGGAAATAAAATCCTTAATCAATAGCGAAGAGTCGATTAATATGACTTTTCAGGAGTTTAATAATCTTCAGGACAAATGGAAGAGTATCGGTCAGGTACCCCAAACAAAGGTTAAAGATTTATGGGAAAATTACCATTATAACGTAGAGTTATTTTATGATTTTGTAAAGATTAACCGTGAGCTTCGTGATCTTGACCTTCGCCGTAATATGGACGAAAAGGGGAAACTTTGTGTGAAAGCTGAAGAACTTGCTGCAACAGCAGATGCAGAGGCGTTATCGACATTCAGAGAACTTCAAAAACTTCATGAATCCTGGAGGGAAATTGGTCCAGTACCACGTGAAAGCAAACAAGAGCTGTGGGAGCGTTTTAAGTCTGCGACAACACTTATTAATAAGCGTTATCAGCAATTCTTTGAGCAGGAGCGGACTTCGCAGAAGGAGCAATTACAAAAGAAGGTTGAGCTTTGTGAACTGGCCGAGCAATACTGTGAATTTAAATCTGAGAATCCGCGTGAGTGGAACGAAATTACGGAGAAAGTGATTGCGCTGCAGGAAGCATGGAAGAATTCCGGATTTGGTCCCCGTAAGGAAAATGCCAAAGTTTGGGAGCGTTTCAGGGCAGCCAATGATGCATTTTTTCAAAATAAACGCAATTTCTGGAATAAGAGTAAAGATCAGCTCAATAAAAACCTGGCGCTTAAACTTGAAGTTTGTGAGCAGGCTGAAAAACTAAAAGAATCGGATGACTGGAAGGCTACCACTGATAAGTTGATTGCGCTTCAGAAGAAATGGAAAGAGGTGGGTCCTGTTCCACGGAAACAATCGGAATTAATCTGGAAACGGTTCAGGAGTGCCTGTGATGAGTTTTTTAATCGTAAAACCACCCATTTTTCAGGTGTTACAGGAGATCAGGACGAGAATTATAAAGCTAAAAAAGCACTTATAGAAGAGATCGAAAATTATAAAGCAACCGGAAATTCCAAAGAAGATATTGAAGTCCTTAAAAAATTTCAGGAACGTTGGACCGATATTGGATTCGTCCCTTTCCGTAAAAAGGAGGAGTTGCAGGCACGTTATCATGCCTTGATTGATAACCATTTTGATCAACTTAAATTGGATGATCAGGATATGGGGCTTTATAAATTCAAGAGTAAAATTGAAAATTTAGCCTCTCAACCACGTGGGTGGTCGAAGATCAATATGGAGCGTGACCGTTGTTCACAACATCTTAAACAGCTTGAAAATGATATTAATACCCTTGGAAATAATGTCGGATTCTTTGGGTCAAGCAAAGGGGCGCAATCTCTTATTCAAGGGGTAAATATTCAGATTGAGAAGATTAAGGTTCAGATCGACTACCTCAAAGAGAAGCTGAAAATAATCGATTCTCAGGAGGAGATTAACTGACGATTGGCTAATAGCATTAATTCAGTCCGAGCCCGACTACTTCAAACCATGAACAAGTCTGGCCCGGACTTTTCAATTCAGTAATGTAACGTAATTTTAATCCTACCATACGGGGTTTCCGATTAAAATTCGTTACTTTGCGAACTTTTAGAATGGACAAAAAATTATAATTGTGGCCACAACGAAGTATATATTTGTAACGGGCGGTGTGACTTCTTCACTCGGTAAAGGGATTATAGCTTCATCCCTTGCCAAACTGCTTCAGGCAAGAGGATACAAGGTAACCATACAGAAACTCGATCCCTACATCAATGTTGATCCGGGGACTCTCAATCCCTACGAACATGGAGAATGTTATGTGACGGAGGATGGTGCCGAAACAGATCTCGACCTTGGGCATTACGAACGATTTCTCAATTCACCCACCTCACAAGCCAATAATGTTACCACGGGAAGAATCTACCAGTCGGTAATCAATAAGGAGCGAAGGGGCGATTACCTTGGGAAAACAGTGCAGATTATCCCCCATATCACGGATGAGATTAAACGGTATATCAAGTATCTTGGATCAAAAAAGAAATTTGATGTTGTAATTTCTGAGATTGGCGGTACAGTAGGGGACATCGAATCATTGCCGTTTATTGAAGCGGTCCGTCAATTAAAATGGGAATTGGGAAGTGATGCACTCTTTATTCACCTCACCCTTGTTCCTTATCTCTCTGCGACGGGCGAACTAAAGACGAAACCTACACAGCATTCGGTAAAAGCGTTACTTGAAAATGGAGTTCAGCCTGATGTGCTGATACTCAGAACAGAACATGCTCTCTCTCCAGGGTTAAAAGAGAAGGTTGCCTTATTTTGTAATGTTGCCAAGGAGGCCGTAATTGAGTCTATTGACGTTTCGACCATTTATGAGGTCCCGATAAAAATGAAGGATGAAAAACTTGATGAAATTGTTTTAAAGAAATTAGGTTTACCACTGGGCGAACAACCTGAACTCAAAGAGTGGAACAATTTTCTGAATCGGTATAAAAATCCGAAAAAAGAGGTTAAAATTGCGCTTGTCGGTAAATATGTTGAACTTCACGATGCCTATAAATCGATCTGCGAGGCATTAATTCATTCGGGTGCGGCTAATGAATGCCGTGTAAAGATTGAATGGCTTCATTCGGAGAGAATCAATGAGGAGAATATTGAACGGAAATTAAAAGGATGCGCCGGAATAATTATTGCTCCGGGATTTGGTCATCGCGGCATTGAAGGGAAGATCGTCGCCGCCAAATATGCCCGTTTAAACAAAATTCCATTTTTCGGAATTTGTCTTGGAATGCAAATTGCTGTTATTGAGTTTGCCCGTAATGTGTTAAAAATGTGTGATGCAGATTCAACGGAGATGAATAGCGGCACAAAATATCCGGTTATCGACCTGATGGAAGAACAGAAGGAAATTACCGATAAGGGGGGGACAATGCGGTTGGGAGCCTATGGTTGTCATCTTAAGAAAGATTCCAAAGCATATCTTGCCTACGGTAAATCCAAAATTACGGAAAGGCACCGGCACCGTTATGAGTTTAATGATGCGTATCTAAAACAATTTGAAGATGCAGGCATGAAGGCAGTGGGTATCAATCCTGAAACTACCTTGGTCGAAGTTATTGAAATTCCTGATCACCCCTGGTTTGTAGGTGTTCAGTTTCACCCCGAATATAGTAGTACCGTTTTACAACCACACCCATTATTTGTCGCATTTATTAAATCGGCACTCGAAAATTCTAAATAAAAAATACGATCATTACATTTTATGGATAAAAATATGATTACAGGGTTCGCCCTGATTTTTGTGATTCTGATAACGTTCAGTTACTTCAATAAACCTTCGCAAAGCGAAATTGATGCTGCAAAACGTCAAAGTGATTCAATTGTACAGGTTGAAGCCGAAAATGCCCGGCAGACTGATTTAAAGGCAAAGGAATCAGAGGCGATTCTTAAGGCTAAATTATCCGGGGCAACCACAGACAGCACTGGTAAATCCCAGGCAAACAGCGAATTGAAAAGCCTCTATGGGGTATTTTCGGAAGCAGTTAAAGGTACGGAACATTTCATAACACTTGAGAATAACCTGATGAAAATCAAGGTTTCAAACAAGGGTGGTAAGATCTATTCCGTTGAATTAAAGGGGTATAAACGGTTTAACGGAGAGCCTCTTGTCCTTTTTGAAGGGGATAAGAACCGTTTCGGCCTAAATTTCTTTTCACAAAATAAAAGTATCCAAACTGACCAGTTCTATTTTGTACCATCTGTAACTGATACTGTTATAATGGTTTCAGGCGCTGCTGTTTCGAAAGGAAAAGAGGGTCGCGAAAAGTTTAACAAAGAGGGGAATACAGGTGCCAAATCGCTTACAATGCGCCTTGATGCCAGTAATGGTGTTCTTGTAGAATATACCTACTCATTGAAACATAACTCCTTTATGGTTGGATTTGACATCCACACTGCAGGACTTAAAAATGTGATGGGCGCCAATTCAAACTATATCAATTTTGCCTGGACAATGGAATTGCCCCGCCAGGAAAAAGTTTCAAAATTCGGAGAGGATAACTATGCTACCAGCTATTTCAAATATTTCAAGGATGAAGTTGATAAGATAGCCCCTACAAAATCTGAAACAAAACCTTTGACAACGAAAGTCGAATGGGTGAGTTTTAAGACATTGTTCTTCTCTTCGGCATTAATCGCAACCGATAAAGCCTTTTTAAACGGGCAGGTGAGTACAAAGAAACGGGATAAAGATCCTTCATTTGTCTCAGATATGAGCGCTGATTTAACAATTCCTTTGGATAATTCGGGAAGTGAAACATTTCCAGCCCGATTCTATTTTGGTCCTAATCAATACAATACGCTTAAGCAGTATGACATTAAACTGGAAGAGGAGTTATCGTTGGGTTGGACTGTAATTGGTTGGGTGAATAAGTACATCATTATCCCTGCATTTGACTTTCTTCGCAGATACATCGGTAATTTTGGATTAATCATTTTATTATTAACCATTTACGTTAAGCTCATTGTTGCCCCTTTTACCTACAAATCTTATATATCTCAGGCTAAGATGAGATTGTTAAAGCCTGAAATTGAAGAGATTCAGAAAAAATTCGGGGAAGATAAAAAGATGGAGTCGCAGCAGGCTGTTATGGCGCTCTACAAAAAGGCAGGTGTCAATCCAATGGGAGGGTGTCTGCCAATGCTCTTCCAGATGCCTATCCTAGTTGCGATGTTCTATTTCTTCCCAATCTCGATTGAATTAAGGCAACAGAGTTTCCTTTGGGCGCACGACCTCTCTTCGTTCGACTCGATAGCCACGCTACCCTTTGAGATACCATGGTACGGAAATCATGTTAGTTTGTTCTGTTTGTTGATGACAGCTACAAATATCCTCTATGTGAAGTACAACAACGAGATGAGCTCTGCCGGAACCCAGCAGATGCCAGGAATGAAAACGATGATGTATATGATGCCAGTAATGTTCCTGTTTATCTTTAACAGCTATGCATCAGGATTAAGTTTGTACTACTTCCTGTCACTTGTATTTACCTTTGTTCAGATGTTTATCTTTAAGAAGCTGATTAACGAAGATGCAATTCATGCGCAATTGAAGGCGAAGCAGAAAATGCCGGTTACGAAATCTAAATTTCAGACCCGTCTTGAAGAGATGTCTAAACAGCGGAATGTTCCTCAGAAGAAGAAATAGCAAAGAAATTACCCACAAAAAAAGCTGTTCCATTTTTGGAGCAGCTTTTTTTGTGACAATTAGCCTGAGGTGAAGTTATCGCCCTTTTTCAAAATGGGAGCAAGGGGGGGATTTGATATTCAAATATTAAGAATGAGCAGAATAGGGAAATTGAAACCAATACTTGGGATGTCATTTAATTCTGAAAATTCTTTAATTCTGAATATTCTGATGCTGACAATTTACTTTTCAGCTCCTCCATACACTCATTACAAAGACATTCCTCAAAATGATCAGCGATATATTCGAGAGTCTCCGCTGGCACAGGCAGATCAAAACATGGACAGGTCGGTGTGCCAGTACAGATATGCTGTTTATCGCAGCGAGCACATGAGGAAGAATCGTACTTTGAATTCACGTTTGCTCGGACTTAAAAGTTAAAAGAATACCTCCGTTCGAATATTTTCCGGTCGGATACCGTTTTGCTCAAGTAACTCAGTTACTTCATTAACCATTACCGAATTTCCACAGATATAATAAACTGAATCTTTCCTGATCCCCTTCGTCTTAAGGTAGTGGGTCACATGTCCATAAAAATTTTCACCATGTTCACGCGAAGTGCATAAATGGTAATGATCCTCTTGATAATCAGAAGAATCATAAGCTTCGTAGCCATGTCTTACCCCATGGATAACTTCATAGTCGAGATCTGAATTCGATAGGATAATACTGTGAAAAGGCGATATTCCGGTACCGGTTGCAATAAAGGTGTAGTGCTTGGTTTCAGCTGACTTATTATCCCGAAGTACAAAAAAACCAAAAGGACCTTTAATCTCAACCTTCGTGCCGATTTTCATATATTTTAGCTCCTTAGACACTTCACCCTTGTCTACTTCCTTAATCAGCAGGTCTATAAATGAAGATTCCTCGGGGCTGTAGATAGAATATTCGCGTGCCTTATATTCCCCCGGAACATTCAGCACAAGGTATTGTCCCGCTTTGAATTCAAAATCCCCCTTTTCAAGCCTGAGTACATAGGTCGATTCGGTCAGATTTCTGATTCCAAGAACTTTGCTATAGGTTATTTTTTTCACTTGATTTGAACTTAAGCGTGCACATGTCTTTCAGCACGGTAGGATGAACGAACCAGCGGACTGCTTTCAACCATTTTGAAACCTTTTTCCAGAGCAGCTTCACGGTATTTGATAAAGATTTCGGGCTTTATAAATTCTTCAATCTTAAGGTGATGGGAGGTTGGCTGAAGATACTGGCCAATAGTTAATACTCTGCAACCTGCTTTGAGCAGATCATCCATTGTCTGGAGAACCTCCTCTTCGGTCTCGCCTAATCCGACCATAATGCCGGATTTTGGGACAATTCCTGAAGCTGCAATAATTTCAATTACCTTAAGACTCCTGTCATACCGGGCGATATCCCTAACTTTTGGTGTAAGTCTGCGAACAGTCTCCATATTGTGAGAAATTACTTCTGGTCGCGCATCAATCACTTGCTGAATCAGCTCTTTATTGGCATAAAAATCGGGAATCAGAGTCTCCATGGTGATTCCGGGATTAACCGCTTTAACTGTTCTGATTGTTAACGCCCAAAGTGCTGCACCACCGTCATCAAGATCGTCACGTGTAACAGAGGTGATCACGCAATGTTTAATTTTCAATGTTTTAATTGTTTCTGCCAACCTTATCGGCTCTTCAAGATCTACTGCATCGGGTATCATATTTTTCACATCACAGAACCTGCAGTTACGGGTACATTTTTCACCCAAAATCATAAAACTTGCTGTTGATGCGCCCCAACATTCAGCTTTATTCGGACAGTTCCCGCTCACGCAGATTGTATTTAACTGCTGAGTAGCTGCCAGATTTTTTAAGGCTACATATTCCTTTCCCGAAGGAAGCGGTGTTTTCATCCAGTCGGGAAGTCTTCGGGTAATTGTACTCATATATTATTTATAGTCTTGAAATTTTATATTAACGATTCCTTGCCAGCCGCCAGTTACCAGTCGCCATCTTTTAAACAATCGTATAATCAAGATGGTTTAAATTAAAATAGGCTTTTGCTTTTTCAGGGTAACGTGAAAATCCTAATATAAATCCGCCACCTCCTGAACCACAAATCTTTAAACAGAAATCCCCGCTCTCATTTCCCAGTTTAAAATGATTTATCATATCGGGTGCGATCATTTGCGTGAAATGACTAAGCTGAAACTGCGAATACTCAATCAATGACCGCTCAAAAGTACTGAAATCAGCAGCGATTACGGCATCAATAGTTTGATTTATTACGGGGAGGTACTCATGATCAATCTTTTCTTTGAATTCGGGTTGCTGATATTGATCCATGAATAGCGTCACCAACGCACCGGTATTTCCAACAGCGTGTGAATTGATTAAGAACACAGTATACATATTGAAAAAAGGGGAGAGGTCGATAGCTGTTTTAAATTCTGATTTATTTTCAAGTAGTACCGGTTTCTTTATCCAGCATATAAACGGGTCAGTTCCGGAACTTACCCCATGGAAAGAGGATTCAATAGCGGCTAGTTTAGTTTTAATTAGGTATAGATCATCTGACTGGCTTTCTATTCGGTAACGGTCATAAACTGCGGCAGTAAGGGCTCCCGAGCTTCCCAATCCAGAGCCTAATGGTATTGTCGAATCAAAATACAACCCTTTCCGGATATCCTCTGCAAATTTAATGAGGTCCAGAAATTTAAACTTCCCTCTGTTCGATTTAAAGTAATTATTTAGATCAGCTAAGGCACCATTCGATTCATCAGTTTTTTTTGAAAGTTTATTACCGGAATTTTCGGGCATACAGAATTTACCCGAAAATTTTGGATAGGGGATAGCCAGAGCCTTGGAATTCAAGATTATCCCATACTCTCCAAAGAGGATTATTTTGGCAGGGTAATCCATTCAGTTCTTCATCACGGATGTTATCTTTTGCGGTCCGCTGCCGAACTGATCATCAATCCACCGGCCATCTTCGCAATACTGACTCAGGTTTTGACGGACAAATTCAAGCACCTGTTCACGCTGGTCTTCGTAATAGATAAGGTGGACATTGGGTCCTGCATCAATTGTAAAAAAAAGATCAAGACCGGACGTTTCCCTGAATCGTTTAATCTCTTCCAGGATATACAACGTATTGGGCTTTAACAATAGCCCATCTGAACCCGAAGTCATTAAGAGTGCATGAAGTGAAAGTGCCTCATTTTCTGCAATTTCTGCAATTGATTGGTAATCATCAATGCGAATGGCTTCCGTAATTTTGATTAGATTATTGTTCGCCTGCATTTTTCGGGCTTCACGATAAGGATGTTCAGACATAAGTGCATGTCCTTTCGTACTTGAAACAGACTTCTCCTTTGAGCTCACAATCAATATGATATCCATGACCTTATTCAGACGGCTTCCCTCATGCAGCAGGAAAGGGGTGGCATACTCATCGGAGGAATTTGCGATTGAGTCGCTCGATCCCCAGGATACCAGCCCACCGTAAACGGATCGCGAAGCGCTTCCGGAACCCAGCCTTGCAATTAGTGAAGCTCGCCTGAAAAATTCATCATTTTCGAGTTGATTGGCATTGACTATCTCCTCCATACTTACCAGGCAGAGGGCAAGCGCACTCATAGAAGAAGCAGAAGAGGCAATTCCTGTTGAATGGGGGAAATTATTCTCGCTATGAAAAACAAGTTCATAATCCACAAGAAAAGGCATTTCAGAGCATAACTTGTTCAGCAGCAATTCAGTCTTTTTTTCAAAGGGCAAAACCTGCTCCTTGTGAAAATAGTATTTCAGTGAAATGGTGTCCCCCTTTTCGCTTTTTTTCTGAAAAGAGAGAAAGGTGGTTGTTGTAGAATTTTCTAAAGTAATGCTTAACGATCCATTTTCCGGGAGCTGATTTCCCCTTTTCCCCCAATATTTTACCAGGGCAATATTCGAAGGGGCTTTCCATCCAATAATTATTATCTCTTCGCTCATCAATAATTTACTGTTTATGATTTTTGAGATCCTAATGAAACATTGCAATTTCGTCAAATCTGAAAATCGTATTTAAATTTTTCGAATTAAAATAGTCTCGGACATATTCTTCCGATTCGGATGAAACAGCCATGATATAATCTCCACCCCAGGCGCCCAACGATTTTATGGACCCATTAAAGTCATTGAAATAAAGTAACTTAATAGGCTTTATCTGAACTATATTTGAAATTATTTCCTCGTGCAGGGTCATTAATTGCTCAAATGTTTCCAGGTCATTTGCCTGTTCCATTGCGAGAGTAATTTCAGATATTGCAGAGAGGGCGCTTGCATTTGCGCTTGAAAAGTCCAGTTTCTGAATGGCTTCCTTCGAATTTTGTTTGCGATTCAGGTAAATGAAATAGATTTGATTACGAAATGAGGGATCAAATCCGGAATTCCTGTAAACTGGTCTCTTTTCAGACAGATTAAATATAATTGGAGATTCAGACCTGGCGCATGCGATATCATATCCTGAACCGTTAAAGATACGATTATTTAGCTCGAAGGGATCGCATTCGGCCCAGTAAGCTATATTTGAAATCAGGGAACTGCTTGAACCGATGCCCCAGGCCGGATCAAAATCCATGAATGAAGTTACCTGATAATCGGTTGAGTTCTTAAGGAAATTGGGATTAAGTAATTTAGCAGTTTTCAGAATTTGGACCAGGGTTTCAGATAATTGAGGAATATTCGTTTCTGCAATTCGAAAGTCGGGGAGGAGCAGGGTAGAATTAAACCATAATTTAGTATCAATCATTGATTTCCACCTCACCGAAGGGATTCCCTCATGCTCAGTTACAGTGAGCTTTTGGGTAAACCGTAAAGGTAACGCCAGTGAAAGCGCTCCTTTAAGTACAAGGTATTCACCGGTTAACATTAATTTTGTTTGCGATATAAAAGTTTTCATCTCCGTAGAATTCAAATTCCTGACCTTAGAGAAAGGATGAAATCATTGACTGCCGAATTGCTGACTGTTTTGTCCGAAAAGTAAGTATTCGCAAGTTCTCGTTCCGTGTCAGTGGTAACAAGCTGATTCAAAATGTTTGAAAGATGCATTTTCATATGCCCGGTCTGAATTCCGGTCGATATTAATGAGGCTATTGCTGCGAAATTATTGGCAAGACCCGAAGCGGCTGCAATCATCATGAGCTTTTTAGCATCCGGATATTTTAGGATAGCCATTACATTTTTTACAGTCGGGTGAATTTGGGTAATTCCTCCGACCGTTCCGATAGCAAGTGGTATTTCAAGCTCATACCTGAAAGTTTGCTCGGTGACTATTACCGTTGTTAACCCTTTATATTTGCCTCTCCTCGAAGCGTAGGCATGGGCACCGGCAGCGGTTGCCCGATAATCATTACCTGTTGCCAAAAGGACAGCATCTATACCGTTGAAAATGCCTTTATTATGCGTTACTGCCCTTGAAATATCCAGATTTGCAATGTCAACTGATTGTTTAAATTTAGCTGCGAAGGAATTGTATGACAGATTCTTATTCCACCCGGATAATTTTTCAACCGGACATTCGACCCAACAGATTACCCGACAGTCAGGGTTATAGTTCGAAAGGATTGACATGATAATTTCAACCTTAGTTTCTTCGTTATTTAGTTCTGAGAGGTTTTGCAAAACTGAAGCAATCTTTTCGAGACATGTATTGATGAAATTAGCCCCCATCGCATTTGCTGTTTCGAAAGAGAGATCAATCTGGTAATAACAGGGTAATTCGTTTGTTTTATCAAGAAGTTGGATATCAGTTATTCCACCTCCGCGTTTTCTCATTTTATCCGTAATTTCGAGGGTCGAATCTGTCAGTATGCGTTTTATTTCGGGAAATAACTCGTGAATTATCTCAGGATTTCCGTTCCAGGAAAAGTGAACCTGCCCCTTTTTTGTTATCGACTCAATTTGGGCATGGAAACCGCCCCTTTCAGCCCAAAATTTAGCCGCTTTGGAGGCTGCAGCAATAACTGAACTTTCTTCAGTTACAAAGGGTACACTATACGATTCGTCGTTAATCACCATATTGGTAACAACTCCCATTGGCAGTGGGAAATTTCCAATATAGTTTTCAACCATTTCGCCTAACAGACGTTGCTGATCCTCTTTCGGAGCTGAAAAATCATTTAAACGCAATGCCTGTTGATCATTTAAATCTGAATGAGCAACAAGAAATGCCAATCGCTGCTTATGGCTGAATTTTGAGAATCCGGAAATAATCGTCATGCCTTTTCGCGTAATATAGTTGTAATCGTTTAATTATTAGATGAATGATTTCAAATATGTCGTGATAGAATTTGCGAAGAGATAGTCTGAAATATTATAATGATCTCTTCGGCTCTTTTAAGGTGAGGAAATTCCTTGCCATCTTAAAACCCTCTATTTGTGCTGTGACGAATTGCTGCAATACGGAATAATCTTCCTGACTGTATTTCAGAAATGCAGAGGCCTGTGCATATATTGCCGGAAGTACCGATTTCTGAGTCAGGTAATATCCATCCAGATAGTTATGAATACCTCCCGAAATGATCAGTTGATTGCAAATAAATTTATTTCCACTTAATACCATATCATTAATCAAATCAACCATTTCATCAGCAGTTACCCCAACATTTACAAAAGGTTGATGCAATTCTTGTTTTAAGATCGGGTTCCGCTGTATTTCTACTTTTGAAAAATTGGTTCCTCCGAAAGCTCCGAATTCGATTGCAGTCAGTGGAAGTTGTAACAGTCGGTGGATGCTCTTTGGTCCGAAACCCTGCCCAACTTCTTTTACGATAAGCTGAAAATCAATCTTATCCAAAAGTCTTTCAATTGTATCAACGGGAGAATGGTGAATTATGTTCCCTTCAGGCTGCACCCACTCCTGAAGCGGATTGACATGGATAATTAGGCCATCTGCCTGTAACCTGTCAATCAGCCGACGAAGTTGATCTGTTTCATTTCGTTCAACCATCTCTTCAATTTGGGCAATCCCAAGATTTGCAAATAGTGGATTTTCATCACCAATGATCGAACGGACATTAAAATCGTTGAAATAGGTCTCTTCGCTGAGTAACATCCGGCAGGAGCCTAATCCCATACCCATTCCAAACTCCTTGCAAGCCATTGCAAGGTTTCGGTTGATCTTTCCTGAGGAGAGATGGCCGCCGGTCATACTGGAGACCCAGATAGGAACCTTCATTACTTTTCCGGCAAAGGGTGTTGTTTCCAACGGTTTTAGAGGAAATCCGGAGATCATCGGCTCATAGTAAAAGCGATTATCTGCTTCGTTAACCAATGTTTGCGATTTTAGAGACAGGTTGATATGATCTGATTTTCGCTGGGAATCGTCAGGAATCATTTCATTGACAGGAGTATCCGGAATGTCAGCTATAGCCATGGTTTATCAAAATAGACTTATAAAACGTATCGGGCAATAACCATCTTTAATATTTCAGAGGTCCCCTCACCAATCGAAAGGAGCCTTTGATCCCTGTAAAACCGCTCAATATGGTTTTCACGCAGAAAGCCGAAGCCGCCATGTATCTGAAGTGATTCACCTGCGATTTCGCGTGCAATATCCGAGCAATATAATTTAGACATGGCAGCCTGTTTTCCGTAAGGTAGACCAGCTTCCTTCAGCCTGCAGGTATGATAGAGTGTATTTCTTGCCAATTCAATCTTCATCGCCATTTCAGCAAGCTTAAATGAGGTGGTCTGAAATTCGATCAGTGGTTTTCCGAACTGTCTGCGCTTCTGCGCATAGGCGGATGCCATTTCAAATGCTCCCTGAGCAAGCCCAAGCCCGATCGCAGCAATAGATAACCTTCCGCCATCAAGTGTGGAGAGCATTATTTTCATCCCTTCACCCCGTTTCCCAAGAATATTGGATTCCGGAACACGACAATTTTCGAAATTTAGCTTTCCATTATCGACGGCACGCCACATCAATTTCCCTTTTATCGGAGTCGTTGTGTATCCGGGAACGGACCTGTCTAGCAAAATCGCTGACAACTCCTTTTTTCCATCATTATAACCTGTAATTGCCTGGGCCGTAATTCCAGTCGCAATCGAAGAACAACTATTGGTGATAAACATTTTTGTTCCGTTTATCACCCATTCTCCGTTTTCAAGTTTTGCCTCGGTCTCAACCCCTTTTGCATCAGAACCGGCATTGTCTTCAGTGAGGCCGAAAGCCCACAATTTCTCACCTGTGCATAATCCCGGGAGATATTTCAACCGCTGCTCTTCAGTTCCAAAGGTATAAATTGGATTTATCCCCAAAGAGTTGTGTGCCGCAATGGTTGCTGCAGGTGAACTGTCAACACGCGCAAGCTCTTCAACAGCAATTATATAGGAGATATAGTCTAAACCCTGACCTCCGTATTTGGCAGGCACGGTAATTCCGAACAATCCTGCCTCTCCCATTTTCAATGCCAAATCAACAGGGAATTCCTCTTTTTCATCCTGAACAATTGCTACAGGCTTAACATGGATCTCTGCAAATTCTCTAACTTCTTGCCGGTATTTGATATAGCGGCTGTCTAATAATTCATTCATCTTAATTCCTCCAGATATATAAGGGTCATCCGGTCTGTAACCTGGGATCCCACATTAACAGCAATTTTTCTTACTATGGCATCTTTAGGTGATAGAATCCGATTCTCTGATTTCATCGCCTCAATCACCATTAAAAGGTCACCTTTTTTTATGATCTGGTTCTCTTTTATATTAATTTCCAATATTTTACCATGAAGTGGCGACTTAATCTCATCATTATTAAATAGCGTTCCATCATCTGAACTTTCGGTAGTTTCCGGATAATTTTTTAATAAACCGGGAAACAATATTTTATGTTGAATATTCTCAACACTTATGCCAAGGATATATTCATTCTCAAATATAGCAGAAATTCGGCTTGTTTGGTTGTTTATTTCAATATCCAAACAATTTTCCAATTGATTGCTTACACTAAATTCCGTTTTTAACCCGTTTAATACAAAAGAGGGATTTAACTTGTCACTTAAATCCAGGACAACTAAATAAATTATGCCATCAACAACTAACCGGATTCCCGATGGAGCTGACCGCCAATATCCAAGGTATTTCCAGACATCCTTATCCGGACCTATATTTTGCTTTAGATAGGTCCTGTAAATTGCACAAGCGATACAATAGCTTAAATCGGGTAAATCTAATTTATTTAAATAGTTAGCTACTAATTCTTTGTGATATTCTTTGCAAAATTCGACAGATATATTATTTTCAATGTAGGAAGGATGAGCAAGAATAGTTTCCAGGTACTTGGTATTTGTTTCCGGACCTATAATATTCAGGTCTTTAATCTGATCTTTTAAAAGATTTACTGCACTCTTCCGATCAGTTGTGGTGGCAATAATTTTTATCAGTAATGGATCAAATTGATTCTTCGTTGATTGATTTAAATTAATATCAGACTCGATTCTTAAATAAGGGTTTTCCGGAATATTGACCGATAGGAGTGGGGTAGAAGATGGGGTGAAATCTGTGGCAGGGTTTTCGGCATATACTCTCAGTTCAATTGAATGACCTGCTAATTTCACCTCATTCTGAGATACAGAAAGGTGGAATCCGGAAGAGATCTTCAATTGTTCACATACAATATCGATCCCGGTTACCTCTTCCGTAACGGCATGTTCAACCTGAATCCGGGGATTCATCTCCATAAAGTAATAATTACCCGCTTCATCGATTAAAAATTCAACAGTTCCAGCCCCCGAATAAGCTACAGCCTTTGCTAATTTCATGGCTGCATTCAAAATCTTTTCACGCAGTTCGGGGGTTAAAAAAATTGCGGGAGCTTCTTCTATAATTTTTTGATGATTCCGTTGAATCGAACATTCCCGCTCATATAAATGTATGATATTATGGTGATTATCTCCCAATATCTGAACTTCAATATGACGAGCCTTTTGAATGAATTGTTCAATAAACAACTCCCCGTTTCCAAAATAATTCAGCGCAATACGTGACGATTTTTCAACCTTATTCTGCAACTCCCGGTAGTTTTGAACAAGTTCCATCCCTTTACCGCCACCACCGAATGAAGCCTTGATGAGTACAGGGAAATTGATTAATTCTTCATCTGGAAGGGTATCCCCGGAATCAATTTTATGACTGAAAGCGACCGGAATTCCAAGACTGCCGGCAAGTTCTTTGGCCCTTGGTTTGCTCCCCATTAAATCCAATACCTCCGAACGGGGCCCAATAAATATTAACTTGTTCTCTTCGCATGCCTTTGCAAATTCAGCATTCTCTGATAGAAATCCATAACCTGGATGGATTGCCTGAGAATTGGTTGAGATTGCGATTTGAATAATTTTATCGATATTCAAAAAGGTTAAAGCAAGTTCGCCATCGCCAAGGCAGACAGCTTCATCAGCTAGCCGGACATAATCAGCGTTTTTTTCGGATACGGTATAAATAGCCACAGTTTGAATGGCAAGTTTTTTTGCCGATCGGATGATTCGTAAGGCTATTTCACCTCTGTTCGCAATTAATATTTTATTTAATAATTCCATTATATTACTGATTTATATAATATTATAAGAATTATACTGAATTCCGGATTTATAGCTTACCATTGTGGTTTTCGTTTTTCAAGAAAAGCTGAAAAGCCCTCCTGGGCCTCCGGAGAAACCCTGATTTTGGCCAGTAATTCCGGGATCAGAGCGATCTTTTCTGTCACTGCTTTTTCGGTAAGCTGATTAATTAACTTCTTAGATTCAATAATTGCCTGCCTGCCATTGGAAAGTATCTCTTTTACAAGTATATTCAGTTGATTTTCCATAATTTCCTGGTCAATAAATGCTTGATTTACGAGTTTATATTTCGCAGCTGCAGCTCCATCGAATATTTTTGCAGAGAAGATAAGCTCTTTAAGCTCCGACGGGTGCATTTTTTGCAATAAATAGGGGGTTATGGAGGCCGCTGCCATACCAATACGAGTTTCACTTAAGGAGAACCTGGAATTAGTCACACAATAGGCTATATCACAAGCCGCGACTAATCCAACGCCTCCTCCAAAAACATTACCATGTACCGCTCCAATAATAACCTTGCTGCTCTTAAAAATCAGGTTGAACATACTTGACAACTCGTGGCTCTCTTTTAAATTTTCCACTTCATTAAGTGTAAAGGAGCGTTTCATCCAGGCAAGGTCGGCACCCGAACAGAATGATTTTCCATGTCCCCTGATAATTACGACCCTTATACTGTCATTATACTCAATTTGAGTAAAAAAGGAGGTAATTTCATGGATCATGTTATCATTAAGGGCATTATGAACCTCAGGCCTGTTTAGCCAAAGCGTTATAATTTCACCATTTACTTCAGTTTTAAGGGTTAGGTAGTTTTCCATTTTCACATTCTGTATATACCTGTTTTAGGTGGATCGGTCTTTTTGTTTGAAGCGATCGAGATTGCCAATCCGACAATTGATCGGGTATCGGCAGGATCGATAATTCCATCATCCCAAAGCCTTGAAGAGCTGTAGTATGCAGAACTCTCGTCCTGAAATTGTGTAATCAGATCGGTATTCTGAGCTGAACTATTCCCTTTGATTGAATTTAAAACATCTTGCGCCTGTTGTCCTCCCATCACTCCAATTTTGGCATTGGGCCACATAAACAGGAAGTTGGGGTTATATGCCCTACCCGACATGGCGTAATTACCTGCACCAAAGGAACCTCCGATAATTACCGTTATTTTTGGGACCACTGATGTGGCAACAGCATGGATCAGCTTGGCTCCATTACGGGCAATTCCTTCGTGTTCATATTTTTTCCCGACAATAAATCCGGAGATATTTTGAAGAAAGAGTAACGGAATTTTGCGAAAATTGCAGATTTCTATAAAATGTGCCCCTTTTAGGGATGCCTCAGAGGTAAGAAATCCGTTATTTGCAATGATTCCAACAGGAAATCCCAATATCCTGGAATACCCGGTAATTAAAGTTGTACCATAATCCCGTTTAAACTCCTCAAAATTGCTACCATCAACAATCCGGGCTATAATTTCGTATACATCAACCGGTTTTCGGAGATCGATCGGTGCCAGTCCGTACAATTCTTCCGAATTGTTAGCTGGCTCACAGATTGGATATTTCTCAAATTGTTGTTCGTCGTTCTTAGGAATTAATTCAAAAATATTTCTGCAAATTCGTATTGCATCAATCTCATTTTCTGCAAGATGATCAGCCACTCCTGAAATTCCCGTATGGACGAATGCCCCACCTAGCTCTTCGGCTGTAACCTCTTCGCCAGTAGCTGCTTTTACTAAGGGTGGGCCACCAATAAAAATTGTCCCCTGATTTTTAACAATAATGGTTTCATCACTCATTGCCGGAACGTATGCTCCTCCGGCTGTACACGATCCCATTACGATGGATATTTGCGGGATTCCTGCCGCCGACATTTGCGACTGGTTATAAAAAATGCGTCCAAAACCATCCTGATCAGGAAAGATACGTGCCTGTTCCGGAAGGAAGATTCCCCCGGAGTCGACCAGATAAACACAGGGCAGGTGATTTTGCATTGCTATCTCTTGCCCTCTCAAATGTTTCTTAACTGTCTCACTGATATAAGTGCCGCCCTTTACAGTTGCATCATTGGCAATGATCATGCACGTTTTGCCATGGATTTTACCTATTCCCGTAATTATTCCGGCTGAAGGGAACTGATCGTCATATTGTCCGTAAGCAGCCAGAACCGAAAGTTCCAGAAAGGGAGTTTGCTCATCGATTAACAGCTCAATCCGGCTTCGGGCATCCATTTTTCCCCTGGAAAGGTGCCTGATTACCGATAAATCTTTCTCACGCCGGATCACACTATTCATCCGGGAGTGAAAAATATTCATCAGTTCGGTGTAAGTTTTTACCTTTTCGTTAAACTGATCATCAGAACTGTTTATTTTAGAATGGATCTGCTTCAAGTTTAAGGTTTTATCAATCATAAAGCCCCGGATACAGTCCAGGATTGTGGTTATGCATGATTTCGTAAACTGCTTCTATAACAGTTTCAGTGTTTGGTTTCGAGAAGTACTCGCCATCTGTACCATACGCACCACGATGTACTTTCGCTGTCAGGGTTGCCGGAGGCACTTCAAGGTAGCGAAATGCTTTTTGCTCTTCGATAACTTTTTGCATCATATAGGCTGTTGCTCCGCCTGGAACATCTTCATCTACAAAAATAATTTTTTTTGTTTTTTGAACCGATTTGCAAATAATCTGTTGAGTATCGAAAGGTATAAGAGTTTGTATATCAATTAATTCAACCGATATATTTAAACTTTTTAATCTGGTTACGGCACTATGCGCAATTGTAACATTCCAACCGTAAGTAACGATAGTAATGTCGGTTCCTACTTCCAGGACCTCTGCAATGCCAAGTGGAACCGTAAATTCTCCAAGATTTTCGGGAAGCATCTCACGGATGTAATATCCTTTTAGAGGTTCTATAACCAAAGCAGGATTATGTGCCTTCATTAGTGTATTATAAAATCCGGCAGCCTGAGTCATATTTCTGGGTACGCAGATATTAACCCCGGTTATTGAGCCAAGAAGCATGCCCATTGGTGATCCGGAATGCCACATTCCTTGTAACTGATGCCCCCTGGTACGAATTATCAGGGGAGCTATCTGCTGTCCGCTTGTCCTATAATAAAGAGTTGAAAGATCGTCTGAAATGGTTGGCAGGGCATAAAGCAGGTAGTCCAGATATTGAATTTCTGCAATCGGCCTAAAACCCCTGACTGCCAAACCAATTCCCTGACCAATAATGGTAGTCTCCCTGATTCCTGTATCAAAAATCCGGTGATCACCATATTTTTCCTGCATTCCTTTCATCCCCTGGTTTACGTCACCAAGTCGTCCGGTATCCTCTCCAAAGGTTAACAGGAGCGGATATTTGGCAAAGAGGCAGTCGAAATTTTGGTTTAAAACTTCATGTGCCGGAACTGAAATAGGCTCCTCTCCATATTCAGGTTTTATTTCAACACTTGATTTAAAACTATCTAAGTCATTAAATATATGGGTATTATATTTTTCATAACCCTTCTTCTCGATTTTTGAAATCCAGGTCGCAAGGTTGCGTTTGTTTTTTTGAAGCTCAGGAATTCCGTGCATTGAGCGTAGTTGAGTCTTTGCAAGGGCGAGCAATTTTTTCCGGGTCGGAAAAGGTGCAACAAGAACCAACTCCATTTCCTGGGTTATCTTGGACATTAACGGATTATCATCAAAACCGATTGTCCCTATTAAATTCTGTAATTGGTATTTTTCTTCGTCAAAATCCTGAATAAAGGATTGCCATGCAAGCTCACGGGCTAACCGTGCACGTTCAATTGCCTTGTTTTCGAGGGAAAGAATAGTTTCCTCATCGGTGATGTTTTCCTGAATGATCCATTCACGAAACTTTAAAATCGGATCGTGTGCTTTTTCCCAGGCGATTCGTTTATCACTTTTATACCGTTCGTGAGAACCGGAAGTTGAGTGACCCAAGGGCTGTGTAAGCTGAGTAATATGAAAAATTACAGGGATTTGTTGCTCACGGCAGATTTTAATTCCTTTTTCAAAGGTCTGAATCAGAGCAAGGTAATCATGTCCTGGACAAACAAATATTTTACATCCGAGCTCTTTTCCATTCGCCTCGAAACCTTTGAGGGCCTTAGAAATACTTCCTTTGGCAGTCTGAAGTTCAACCGGAACGCTTATTCCAAAACCATCATCATAGATTGCTACAGCCATGGGGACCTGAAGAACACAAGCTGCATTAATTGTTTCAAAAAACATCCCTTCAGAAGTACTTGACTCCCCAATGGTACCAAAAGCGACTTCGTTTCCGCAAATCCTGTTTTCAAGATAGGGCACCAGTTCCGGATTGTCCCGCACGAGCTTAGATGCCTGAGCCAAACCCAGAAGTCGTGGCATCTGACCTCCGGTGGAAGAAACATCAGACGAAGAATTTTTTTGGGCCATAAAATCATCAAGACCTATTCCCTTACTGAAGGTTTTGGTAGCATGATGATTATTAAAATTCCGCCCACCGGTTGAAGGGTTATTTTCCAGGTCGGTATCGCCATAAATCTGAGCAAAAAACTCTTCCGGACTCAGTAAATCAGCAGCCATCATAAACGTCTGATCTCTGTAATACCCTGCACGCCAGTCTCCTTTTTGAAAATACTTGGCATAAGCAACCTGTGCAAGCTCTTTACCATCGCCGAAAATTCCAAAATGGGCACGTCCCGCATGCACCTCTTTTCTCCCTAACATACTAAGCTGGCGGCTTAAAAATGCCGTGTAATAATCGTCAATAACGATCTCTTTGGTAATGGGTAAAGATGTTGATAGCTTGTCTTCTTCCAGATGCATATTAAATTTTACAAATTAAAAATCAACCGTATCTTAATATCTTTAGATAACGATTATTCGCACTATAAGTTTAAAAACGAAATAATTTAATATCAACTATTTTTATTCAATATTACTCTCGTATTCAAAATTTTTCTGCAACGAAACCATTTTAATAGCTGTTACTGCAGCCTCATCCCCTTTATTTCCAAGTTTTCCACCTGCACGGTCCAGTGCTTGCTGTTGATTATCAGTGGTTAATAATCCAAATATAACAGGGAGGTTATATTTTATATTCAAATCGGTAGCTCCTTTTGCCACACCCTGGCAGATAAAATCAAAATGACGGGTTTCACCCTGAATTACACATCCTAACAGAATAATTGCATCGACATCGGTATATTCGGCAAAAAATTGACCGCCAAGTGTCAATTCAAAACTACCGGGAACATGATTAACCACGATTGCATCATCCTGTACTCCGTGTTTTTTGAGTGTTTCAATTGCACCCCGCATTAATGCGCCCGTTATTTCATAATTCCATTCTGAAACCACAATGCCGAATTTCATCTCTTTTCCGTCAGGTACAGAATTCAGATCGTATGCTGAAAGGTTCTTTGTTGCCATTCTTTGAATTTTTTTGACAAAACTAGTAAGAAAAATGTGACATTCCGACGACGGATCCAATTGCGATACAAAGAAATATAAACACTGAAGGTAAATAGAACCTTTTTCTTACACTGTTCTTTAAATTTTAATCTTTTTCAGCTCTTATCTCTTTAACCCTACCTATTTTTCCATTGGTTAGCCTCACTTTTATCCCATGTGGATGAAATGGGCTGCTGGTGAGAATGTTCTGTACAATTCCTTCAGTGAGTTTACCTGAGCTTTGATCTTCCTTTAAAACAATTGCCACCTCAGTTCCAGGTTTAATGTTATTTCTGTTTGTTCCGTCCATTTTATCTAAAAGTCATTCAGTTAAAAACCGTTTTTAAAACAAGCACAAAAATATACCAAAAAAAAGGATTTCTTTGTTCCCTATATTTTAGTAATATGAAGAAAAAATTGTTGATTTTTATTCTGGTCTGTATCTTAATTCCGCATATACTCCATTCACAGGGACTTAATTTGAAAGGTTTTACAAAATCACTAACTGTGAAGTCGGATGCATCAATTAAGATCATTCCTGAAAATACTGAAATTCATTGGATTAAAGGGGCTATTGTACCGGCAGCGTTAGTAATTGCAGGTACAATAACCTTGCTGCCTGAATCGCATTGTTTATTAAGTAAGTATACTATTCATGATAAGGTTCTTGAAACATTCTCGGGTGGTGGTTCTCACCTAGATAATTATATGCAATTTGCCCCTTTAGGTGCTGTTTTCGCTCTAAAAGTAGCGGGAGTGAAGAGTCGCAGCGATCTGATTAACCAGATTGCAATTACCGCCAAAGCTGAATTATTGATGGGTATCGTTGTGGAAGGGATGAAATATGGGATTTCAAGCAATCGACCCGACGGAAGTTCCAAATCCATGCCATCTGGTCACACAGCCCAGGCATTTGTCTCTGCCACTATTCTGGATATGGAATACAGGAATACCTCCCCCTGGATCAGCGTTGCAGGTTACGCTGCCGCCACAGCGACCGGAATGTATCGAATGATCAATAACAAACATTGGGTTTCAGACGTGCTGATTGGGGCCGGAATAGGCATTTTTTCGACAAAAGCTGTTTATTATACGCATCACTATTGCTGGGGTAAGAAACGAAATATTGTAATTCTGCCCACAATTCTTAAAAATGGGGGTGGCCTTTCGCTGGCAATGGTGCTCTAAGGCATCGCAAAGATATAAGGTCATATTCTTCACTTCACGGCCTTAGCGAACATTGCATGAGAATTTTAAACATTATACTCGCGATATAGTAGAGTGAGATGAAAATATAAATTACGCAAATTAAGATCCTATTTAAAACAGAATGAACCTGGGATTATACCTGTTTTAAAACTATCAACCTTCATACCAAGTGATGAATAGCGATAAATAATCCCCTGTTGTTGATAATCAATGGCATCGCTCAGGTAAAGTTCGGAGGTTTGTGGATCGATACCAAGGCTGTAGTAAAGATGGCTTCCTGTGACCAGGTAAGGATGGTTTCCAAGAGAGGTCTGAGTTATACCAAGCTTCCAAATGCCATCATTAATAAATAGAATTGAATCACCGGTACCATTTATTGCCAGGCGGGAAGGGGCACCGTCTGATGTCAGTGTAAAACTCTTTTCAACGGTCCCGCTTGAAGGATCAATTCTTTGAAGCATCGGAATCCTTGGCGTTGTTCCGATTCGTGACCATCCACCATCACAAAGTGTCCAGATCTTACCCAATTTATCAATCACTAATCCGCCCGGTTGTTTTCCTGTTGTAATTTCATTTACTATCTGATCAGTTTTGGTATCGATCACTAAAATCTTATTGTCGAATGACCAGCAACTGACAAACAAAAAGTCATTCCATTGTACCATCTGCTCGGTTGAAGCATGTCCGGGAGTAGGTATCGATCCTGTAATCTGGTAGGTTATTGGATTTACAATGGAAATTTTACCAGCATAAAGATCTGAAATATAGGCCTTCTCATTACTAATGAAATGAATATACCTGGGAGAGGTTAACCCTGTGATTTTACCGACATATTTCCCGTCGGAGGTATCGATGACATATACCTTGCCTGAATTATTGATCACAATATACCCCAGGTTATTATGGATAGCCATTGACTGTGCAACATCGCCAAGAGGCAAACCATTGTTATTATAGAAAATATCATTTTGCAATTTCCGGGTTAATGGATCATAAAACGAAAGAGATGCATTTCCATACATAAAATTTCCCTCGTTAACTATAAAAACGCCTTTAGTCATCAGATTTGAGCTTTGATGACTTTTTACCCATTGGTCATCCTTCATACATCCCGAAAACGTAAAAATAGTCAGGGTTACAAGGATAATATGGTATCGGTTTATATTCATTTTCAGAAATCGTATCGGATGAGTAAAGAATAATTCCTTCCGGGCATCGGATTTTGCAGCACTGTTCTATAATTCTCATTGAAAAGATTCAGTATCTTAATTTCAAGATCAAAGACCCCGTGATTTAGGCTGATTTCCTTACCGAAACAGAGGTTGTTCATATAGTAGGGGTAAAGGAGGTCAAACTTTGAGGTTTTATCGTTGCTTGTGGTCGTAAACCGCTCACCGTAGTAAGTCCACAGCCATGTAAGATGGTATTTAGACCTCGAAATATTCGCTACCACATTTGCAGAATGTTCAGGAATAAAAGGTAACTGCTTTCCGATCGATTCATCGGCCCAGCTTCGTGGATCATCCCGGTTTATCGATCGCGTAATTGCATAATTTGCATTGAAATGATAACGATATAAACCAGCTTTCCCATTGATCCCACCATTAAATTCCAGTCCACTTGTGTTAACTCTCTTCATGTTATAGGGTTCCCAGTAACCTTGAGGTGTGGGAAGCCATATGATCCAATTGTTAATGCCAGAGCAATAGCCATTGAGAGTAACATTAAGATTCATATCCCCAATTGTGCCTGAATACCCGGTTCCAAAATCTGCCATATAGCCCTCCTCTGCCTTCAGAAGTGGATTTCCACCGGGAATATAATACAGATCGTTGAGTGTCGGTTGATGATAATTCCGGGAGAGGCTTCCTTTTACTAAATAACTCTGATTATTTAGGGGGTGATATTCAAAACCTGCAGCAGGGATAATAGGTGTTGACTGTCCTCCGGTAATATCCTCGCGTGAAGAAATATTGGCAGATAACCGGCTGCTGAATGATTTACTAAGTTGAACAGATACCGAATAATCGTTTCGCTCGATTTTATATCCTTGCGCTTCATTGTTTGGTGGCGAATTAATCGAATTTACACTGTTTAAATCAGAGTTCGCACTTGAAATTAATGACAGTTTATCTGTAATTTGGTAATTGTAACTGACTCTCATCAAATAAGATGCTGACTTTGAATGAGAATCGGTGGAGATTTGATCCGAAGCACCCGAAACTTTTGTCCTTAACTGATAATTCGAAAGCTGAATATTTGCTCCGGCGCTGATGTTAAGTGTACCTTTACGGGTATAATATTTCCATTCTGCCAAGGAGCGATGTGCCTGTTCTGCTTGTCTGTTGATGTTTGCATTCACATCGGTTTCATTGGTTAGAAGACGGGGAAGACTCCGATCGTTATTTTGATACCAGTAACGGAATGTTAAAATACTTTTTTCTGTTGGATGAAGGTAGAACTCCTGAAGTATTCCATAGTTTTGATATTTTGAATTTTCATTTCGCTGGGTAGGATAGTGGTAGTTCCCAGTTTGCGGATCAATATTGGCAATAAGTTTGTTAACAAATGGATAATTATTATCTGAGTAATTATAAAATGCCCTTGTCTGAGACTGTATTTTTTTGTTCCCGCCCCTAATTTTAAAAAACTCATCCTTAGAACCATAACTTCCTACTCCGGTGAGAAGGCGTCCCGAAATTCTATCCTGCCAATCGACAGAATTTTCAAGTTTTACTGTTCCACCCAATGCGCCACTCCGTTCGGATAACGATCCGGAACCATATAGCAGAGTAACATTATCTGTAAAATAGACTGGTATCATTGAGAAGTCAACCATTCCAAGCATTGGTGAATTCAGGTTGATACCATTCCACGAAACCTGAGTATGCGAAGGAGCTGTTCCTCGAAAAGAGGCTGTCGCCATCGCACCGCGACCATACTCCTTTATAAAGATTGGTGTATTTTGAGATACTAAGTCTGACAAGCTGGATGTCAAGGCTTTAAGCATCGATATGGAGTCTATCTTTACAGCGGTTCTACCTGCTTCCTCTTTTACAACTGATTTTGAGGTAACAATTATGGTCCGAATCTGTAACGTGTCGGAAAAATGCTGTCCATCACAGATTGCAGCATTCAAAAATAGAATAATGATCCAAAATACTTTAAAGTAAATATCGTTTTTAAGACTGGAATACCGATGTATTGAAGTGTTTTTTACCATCAATTTATCAAATCAATTGGCGGTGTATTCGATCAACGAGAGATCAACCGCACCGCTGATCTCCGGTGATATTTCGTTTAGCCATCCGGCAACCTGGAAGACTCCACTCTGAACTTTTATAAACGATATCCCTGAAAGATTGACCTTTGTACCAGTATTATCAACTGCATTTGAAATATCGAATAGATTGGCTTTCAATGAGATATTATAATCCAGATTCAAGTAACATTCTGCATAGCCCATCGAAAATAGTCCGGGTCTTACCGCCCAGTTTTCTACTCCTGGTACGGTTGATGTATTAATATATGCATTGGGAAGTTTTTCTCCCTTAAAGACAACTTCAGTTTTATCCCCATAGCCACTCCACCACCATGAAGCCGTACCATAACCAGGAATTAGCTCTCCGCTATTTCCAAAATTATCCTTCCATGTTACATTTCCATTATTAACTGGTTTATAATAAGTTACCTGATAATCATGTACCGTTTCCGGATTGTTGTATTCACTACCTTTAATTTCCATCCATTCACCGTCATTTGGAAGTCCATCGTTATTGAGATCATACATAACAGATACAACTCCGGGTTCGGAGCCGGCGCCTGGCTGTGCAAAAACTGCAAAATCGGGTCCGTCAATATTTAATATCGTATGATCAAACCCGGCAATGATATATCCACCCCAACCGCCAAGAGAGGTGAATGTTTTAGCGCCGGTCCATGGTTGTCCAATAAAATCATTTCCTTTCCAATTTGTGGGTATCAGAGTCGCATTTTGTCCTGGACCATATTGGTATTCAATAATTTGAGAAATATAAGGTGAATAATTCGAAAATACGGCAACCTGAACTATTTTATCGTCGCTTCCAATATCGTTTGATACTTTAAGCTGAAGGGTATAATTGCCAATTTTTAAAGGCTTAAAGGAAAAGGTTTTGTTCGATGAAACAATTGAACCATTCAACGACCACGAGTAGGTTAAGTTATTCCCATTCATTACCGTTGGTGTTAGTGGCAGCGATTCCCCTAACTCAACTTTAAACCCCGCCGGGGGTATTGCAAAAGTAATAAGCGGCCCTGTGAGCTTATTTTTTTGGTTACAGGATATTAAAAATCCAAAAACCATGAAAACAGGGATAATAAACTGAAATCTAATTTTTAACATACTTAAAATCAATTCAATAGTCAATCATTAATTGATTTTAAGCTAAAGGGAAGTATTGCAGAATGGGAGTCGGCCATCTGTACGCTTTTATCCCGAAAGCTTAAACCGTGAATGGCTGGTCTTCTGACTTATCCCGATTTCCGGTTACCTTCCCATCCTTTTTTGGAAAGAATAGTGGTTATTAACCGAAAACATACTATTCCGCCTCAGCGGAATCGGGTTTTACAGCAGCGGGTACTGTCCCGGATTTACACCGGATTCCCAAATTAAGCCCTTAGGGCACCAATTCATCACAAAAATAAGCAATTCCACTGGTGAATCAAATAAAAAAGGAATATTCTGGTCAAAAAAATAATACTTTTAAATATCATTTCATTCAGGGATCTTTGATTATAACTTAGTATAATTCAATTAAATAAAACTATGAATAAATTAAGTGGACTTACTCCGCCCTCCATCTGGAGCTATTTTGAATCAATTTGCCAGATTCCGCGCCCTTCTAAACATGAGGAACGGATAATCACCTATTTAAAAGGATTTGCACAGTTGTACCAGCTTTCATTTAAGGAAGATAAGGTGGGTAATTTGCTGATTAGTAAACCAGCAACCCTGGGGCAGGAAAGTCGGCCCGTACTGGTTTTACAATCTCACCTTGATATGGTATGCGAAAAAAATAATGACACAATTCATAATTTTTTAACCGATCCAATCAGGCCATTCATTGATGGTGAATGGGTTACAGCCCAAGGAACCACACTAGGCGCTGATTGTGGTATTGGGATAGCTGCTCAGATGGCATTGTTATCTTCCAATAATCTGATACACGGTCCAATTGAATGTTTATTTACCGTTGATGAAGAGACTGGCCTTACTGGTGCAAAAGCGCTTGAAAAGGGATTTTTCAGTGGGAAAGCGCTCATAAACCTTGATTCTGAAGATGAAGGTGAACTTTTTATTGGTTGTGCCGGAGGGATAGATACAGTTGCTTCTATTCATTATGAAGCAGTTACTCCTCCGAATGGATTATTTCCAGTGAAAATTTCAGTCAGCGGATTTCAGGGAGGCCATTCAGGAGATGATATAAATAAAAACAGGGGAAATGCGATTAAAGTTTTGAACCGGTTTTTATGGCAGGCAAAGCAAAAATACGAATTATATATTGCTGATTATCAAGGTGGAAATCTGAGAAATGCGATTGCCAGAGAAGCTTATTCTCTTATTTTGGTACCAGCTGCCAGGAAAGAAGAGCTCATAATTGATTTTAATATTTTCAGATCAGATATCGAGATGGAAATGATCCTTAATGAGCCTAATCTGATGCTTTCTCTCGAATCTTCAGATCTACCTCCGTATGTAATGGATCACTTAACCCAAACAAAACTTGTAAATTCGATATATGCCTGTCCTCACGGGGTGTTAAATATGAGTACCCGGATGCCCGGATTGGTAGAGACCTCCACAAATCTGGCTTCAATCAAAATAAAACCAGGCAATCTTATCGAAATTACAACAAGTCAGCGTAGTGATCTGGAAAGCTGTAAAATAGATGCTGCAAATATGGTAGAGTCTGTTTTTCAGTTGATTGGTGCAGACATTCGGCATGGCGACGGATATCCGGGTTGGACGCCAAATCCTGAATCTGAGTTACTTAATATTACAAGGCAGTCCTACATCGATCTATTTCAGGTTGAACCGATTGTCCGTTCCATCCATGCAGGACTTGAATGTGGCTTGTTTCTTGAAAAATTCCCCGGTCTTGATATGATTTCATTTGGTCCAACGATGCGCGGAGTTCATTCTCCCGACGAAAGGATAAATATTGAAACGGTCAATAAATTCTGGAAGCTTTTGGTAGATGTCCTGAGTAAATATTGAAAAACTTTCTTTTTCAACATTTTATGTTGTATATTTATAGTGAAGTTTTGGCTTAATCAGCTTTTGCATGCATTGTGTTATATTTAAAGTGACTTAGACTATTTAATCCTTAAAAAATCTAACAAGATGGCAAATAAATTAATTACTATCGCGACATTAGAGCATATCAATCAGGCCAGTATGATGAAAGTTTGGCTGGATTCAGCAGGCATTGAAAATTATGTTCTGGATCACGGGATAAGTCTGGAAGCGGCAACACAGTTGGAAGGACAGGTGGAACTGCAAGTCAATGAGCAAGATGCCTCGAAAGCCCTTGAGATTATTGGTGGTATGACCAATAAACCACTGGTGGACTATTTGAATCCTGTGGATCAATCCATCAAAAAGATCCTTGTCCCTGTTGATTACTCCAATGATTCTTTCAATGCCGCTTGTTATGCAACGAAAGTGGCACAACAAAAAGGGGCTTCAATCACCTTGGTTCATGTCTATTTTAATCCTGTAACCGATCCAATTGCCTGTGACCATTTTTACACATTTCCAACCTCCATTGCAGAAACTGTCAATGAAATAATTGAGAATGCGCATGAACTTATGCGCGAATTTATTCAAAAGTTAAACCTGTACCTGAGCCAAAACAATATTATGAATATTCCTTTGAATGTTGAAATAATTGGAGGTACTGCCGAGGATTGTGTTCTTGAATATGCGGAAACCGGAAAATATGACCTGCTCGTTATCGGTGTGAAAGGAAAAGGGGGGAAGGCTGACTGGCTTGGAAGTTTTGCTTTAGAGATTATCAATAAGTCCTCAATGCCAGTTTTGGCCGTTCCGGGCAAAGCAATCTATAAAGAATCGATGTTTAAGAGAATCATGTATGCCACCAATTTCGATAAATCAGATGGAAAAGCAATCCGGGAGTTGATTAAAATTGCATGGCCTTTGGAAACCCACATCAGTGTAGTTCATATTGATGACACAAAAGATAATCCTTTTATTAACTATGATTTAGCCCATTTTAAGGAAAAATATATTGGAGATACGGAAAAAGTGATGATGGATTTTAATTTGATAGTAAATAAAAACCTGGCACGAGGAATTGAAAATTATATTTCAGACTCTGAAGTAGATATTATTTCGGTAACCTCACATAAACGGAACCTTCTTACTGCTTTATTCAGACCTAGTCTGACTAAAGAACTATTATTCCGACTGGAAATACCGATGTTAATTTTTCATGCCTAATGGTTAAAATTTAGTTTATTTGTAATTCAATATTACGCGGGATTTTTTTATGAAATATTATCAATCCAATTTTTTATATTCGTTCTCCAGAATAAAGTTTTTATTTATTAAAGAATTAATTATCATAGGTATAAGCCTTATTTCTTTTGCTTGCACATCATTGAGAGAGATTGAAATCGAAACTTCCCTTTCTCCCCAATATCAGATTGCAGATGATGTTCAGAGTTTGGCGTTGCTCAACAGGGGCATGAATTTACGATTTACCAATCTTTCATCTGACTCACTTGAAAAAATAATGATCAACCAAAAGATGAAGATGGATACTGTCTTTCGGGACAGTATGGCTTGCGATACAATGATTCATATTGCCGCACAGGCACTATTTAATTCAGGCAGGTTCGATGTTGTGATCCCAAGGGAGTATATTGTAAACCGGAATGATTCAGGTGATATTCTTACCCCATTAGATATTAATTCAGTACAACGGATATGCAAACTATACAATGTTGATGGGGTGCTTGTCCTTGAAGGATTTAACGAGCAATTAAGCACTAATTACGATTATAGAGTGCTTGATGAGGGGGGAGGTTTTGAGGGTTCTACAGATATCAATTATAAATCTGATTGGAGACTCTACCGTCCCGACAATAATAAGGTGGCTATTCGATTTCAGGTCGGTGATTCGATCTTTTGGAAAAGCAATAACCTGGAATTAAACAGTCTTTATTTACAAATGCCGAGAACCAAGGAGGCATTGATCGGTGGAGGAATAGCATCAGGACTTAAAATGGCTGCCTATATTAGCCCAGCCTGGGTCAAACGATTACGTTACTACTTTCAGACCGGAAACAAAGATATAGATGCTGCGATACCACTGATAAAAGAAAATAAATGGGAAGAGGCTATACAAATTTGGTCTAAACATTCTTCTTTAAATTCATCAAGGATCCGAAGCAAGGTCGAATTTAATCTTGCTTTGGCTTTTGAGATGACAGGTGACCTGGATCTTGCAATTGAATGGGTTTTAAAATCTTATAAATCGAACTATTCCAGTGCTGCAGATGAATACCTGAAGGTTCTGGATACTAGCAGGAAAGCCAGAAATAAGGAGTCAAAAATTAGGTATTAAAGCTATATTTGGCATTGTTTTTGATTGCAAAATGGATGAATCAACAATGTTTATCAATCAGAAAATTAATACGTTAATCTTATCATGAACACAATTGACCGATTTATAGGGCTCTGTTTCATTGGCTTTATTTTGACCTCTTGCCTTACCATACAAAGTGTTCCAATTGATCAGATGGAACCCGGAAAAGTACCCTTATCCCCCCAAATCCGAAAAGTAACCTTGATCTCCCGGAATTTTAAATTTTCAATGGACACTTTAAGCAGTTATTGGAACCATAATTTCAGGCTTATCAAGGGTGCTAAAGAAGAGAATCAGGTTCTGGATAGTATCGCGGTCACAAAAAGTCTCGAAGAACTTCGAAAAGCGTTACTCAAATCGGGAAGGTTTGAGGAGGTATTTGTATATCCTTACAATTTGATTAAGCCTCATTCGGGAGTGAAGGAATTACCGCTTTCTTCAGGATTTATTCAGTCGCTTTGTACTGAAAATGAAACCGATGCAGTCATATCACTCGATATGTTAAGCTTTTTTTACAGTCGTCATAACGGTTCAGCCGGGGGTGAAATAAGGGCAGGGGCCAATGCCCGGATTACCGCCATCTGGTCGGTGTATACCCCCCAAAGCGATCGATTTATTGACCGGTTTACACATTCAGAGGTGGTGCGATGGAACAATAAAGATCCTAAACAAAACTTTAAACTTCCCGGCCGCAAAGATGGTATCGTACTGGCAAGCGGAATCGCAGCCAGAAATTATAGCAAAAGAATCGTCCCTTTTTGGTCTGAATCGTCCCGACTTTTATTAAGTTTAAATAATCCTGATTTCGAAAAGGCGGTTACATTTGCCCTTCAAAATAAATGGAAAGAGGCTTCTATGATTTGGGAAAATTATACCCGAAGTTCAAATCCAAGGGTAGCCGGGATCTCAGCATTAAATTATGCCATCGCCCAGGAGATGCTTGGCGATTTAAGTAAAGCTTCTTTCTGGTCGGATAGATCCGTAAAACTGCTCAGGAGTGGAGAGTCGGGGAGAAGAGCTAAAAGCTATGCTGCCATTTTATACGACCGAAAATTAAAGGAAGAAAAATTAAATACCCTTTTAAAAACAGGTCAACCCTAATATCGTATTTGTTTCATAATTTTGAATCTCCATAATGGTCGTAAAACTCTATTATTCAATAATTTTAATCCTGATTGTTGATTTTTTATTTGAGCGCTGGCTCGATTTTCTGAATGCAAAACAAAGGTCATCAGAGCTTCCCTCTGAACTTAAAGGAATCTATGACCCTGATAAATATCAAAAATCTGTCGAATACGAAAGAAGTAAACATAACTTTGCTACCATAAGCGAATCTTTTGGTTTTATTGTTATGTTGATCTTGTTCGTAACAGGTGGATTCGGATTTATTGATGGCATAGTAAGGGAATTAGTGAATAACCCGATTCATGTGGCACTTCTCTATTTCGGAATATTCGGATTACTATCAGAGATTTTATCGTTCCCGTTTAAATGGTATAGTACATTTATTATTGAAGCTAAATTTGGATTTAATAAAACTACGCCTCGTCTTTTTCTCCTTGATCAGGTCAAAGGATTACTTATCGCAGCGACTGTAGGCGGATTGATCCTAATCCCAATAATTTGGATATATCTTATTGCTGGAAATCTGTTTTGGTTGTACGCCCTTGGTGTGATTTCCACTTTTTCTATATTTATGTTGCTTTTTTATTCGAGTGTTATCGTCCCAATCTTTAATAAGCAAACTCCGCTTCCTGAAGGGGAACTCAAAGATGCAATAACAGCCTTCTGCCAGAAAGCCGGGTTTTTGCTCGATAATATTTATGTTATTGATGGATCCAAGCGATCAACCAAGGCAAATGCATATTTTACCGGATTGGGAAGCAAAAAAAGGATCGTAATTTATGATACTTTGATCAGTGAATTGGATATCAATCAGATTGTTGCCGTTTTAGCACATGAAATTGGCCATTATAAGAGAAAGCATGTATATACAGGGCTGCTTTTCTCCCTTTTTTCAACGGCTGTAATGCTTTATCTTTTTGCATTGGTAAGCAGTAGCCCCGCCTTTTCAGAGGTTCTTGGATCCAAAGTACCTGGATTTCATTTAGCCGTTATTTCATTTGGAATGCTTTATACCCCAATCTCTCTTGTCATTGGTGTAGTCATGAATTTTAGATCCAGAAAGAACGAGTACGAGGCAGACCAATTTGCCAATGAGTTTTATAGCAGTGATTATCTGGGATTGGCCCTGAAAAAGTTATCTGTTAGTAATTTAAGTAATCTGAATCCACATCCCTATTACGTATTTTTTCACTATTCACATCCGACGCTACTTCAAAGGCTCAATAGACTGGCAGAGATCAGGTCGGCAGAACATAACCTGGAATGAATTCCATTAACTCTGTAAATAGATTTATTTGAATATGAGGTATTTAAATGGTAGCATTGAAGCGAAGGGCATTTTGAGCAACATTCTCGGGAAAGATTTGTATTTTTACACCCTAATTAAATTTTGAAAAATGAAACTTTTAGAGGGAAAAACGGCAATTATTACCGGAGCATCTCGCGGTATTGGCAAGGCGATTGCAATTAAATTTGCTGAAGAGGGGTGCAATATAGCTTTTACAGATCTTTTTTACGATGATATCGCAAAAGCGACTGAGACTGAGCTTTTGGCAATGGGAGTAAAAGCAAAAGGTTATTCTTCGGATGCATCTAAGTTTGAAGATACACAAAATGTTGTAAACCAGATTACTGCTGATTTTGGGTCAGTGGATGTCCTGGTTAATAATGCAGGAATAACCAAGGATACCTTGCTGATGCGCATGACTGAGGATCAGTGGGATGCGGTAATCACCGTAAATCTTAAATCAGTCTTTAATTTCACAAAGGCTGTTCAGGCTGGTATGCTCAAACAGCGAAGTGGCTCAATTGTTAATATGAGCTCAGTTGTTGGTGTAAGCGGAAACGGCGGACAATCCAACTATTCTGCCTCCAAGGCAGGTATTATTGGTTTTACAAAATCAATTGCAAAAGAACTTGGTTCCAGAGGTATCCGTTCAAACGCAATAGCTCCAGGATTTATCATTACAGAAATGACTGCAAAGATACCTGAGGATGCCCGTAAGCAGTGGGAAGCAAATATCCCGATGAAACGTGGCGGATTACCTGAGGAGGTCGCAAAAGTGGCATTATTTCTCGCTTCTGATTTAGCATCCTATGTCTCAGGGCAGGTAATCAACGTGTGTGGCGCAATGAATACCTAATATCCGACTTTTTATTCTAATTGAATTTTATAAAGAGTTGAAAAAGATATAATTTTGAGAATAACTATAGATTCGTGAAAATAATAAGAAAGAGCTGATTTCAGCTCTTTCTTTATTTAACTCAAATCAGTAAATTCAACTAATCTCTTTTATTTTTTTTGTATATTGCAGGAACAGTAATAAATTTATTTGTCTAATATAATTAACCAGTTATTTTCGGGTGAAAACAAAAAACCTATTCTATCGGTTAAGTATTTACTTTCTAATTTCTACTATCTTCCTTTCTGGAATTATTATCCTTATCGGATATTATTCTGCCCGTAACCTGATAATCGAAAGTAACCGTTATCGGCTTCAATTTGAGGTGCGTGAGGTTCTGGATGATGTTGAGAATTCAATGGATGATGCTTCCCGTTTTACCAGACATCTTGTATTGGACTTCAAACAAACCATTATACAGAAGGATCTACCCAAATACATGTCTATGGTGTTTGTTGGTCAACCTAATACCTATTCTTTTGGAATAGTTACAACCAAAACTTCAAAGGAGTCGTTCAAAATACCAGAATATACCTTAACTATTTTAGAGGCCAAAATTAAGACGGAAACAATAGGTTTTCACAGTGCAAATAAAAAGACGAACGAATGGATAAATAAGATGATTTTTCAGGATAAGCCTGAATGGAGTGCACCGTTTTATGATCCGGGAATTGGGGCAAGGGCGATAATTTATGCCTACCCATTCAATTATATTTACAATGGAAATCCGATACATGCGACTTTGTTTTGTGCGGTAAATCTGGACAAGAATCTCCGCAACCTGAATAACCAGAAAATGATAAAATCCGGGATGGCTTTCCTTCTAAATGAAAAAAATATAATTGTCTATCATCCGGATAGTTCCCAAACAGGGTATGGTATCGAGTCCGTAGCCCGCTATTTTGGGAAAAGCAAATTTGATCTTAAAGCTACTATAGCTTCCCGAAATCCTGGATCCCAGCTTATCAATTCGTCAAGCATGAAAATTAAGAGGTCAGTTGTGATCTTTTGGCCAATAAAAACCTCAAATTGGTTCGTAATAGTAATAATTCCCGAAAATCTTTTTATATCTCAGCTCAAACGGTGGTTATTGATTTTAATCCCCTTAATACTTTTTATTGGAAGCGTTTTAGCATCTGTCACAATTTATAAATCCTTAAAGTTAGTTTCTCCGATCTCAAATTTAGCAATTGATTCCCGAAAAATAGTTGAGGAAGTAGGATTCGATCACGAACCTAATCTGTATAATGCAGAAATTCTTTCGGATAGCAATTTTATCTGGCGCCTTTCTGATAATAATGGAGCATATCCCCTGAAAGATATTGAAGCCCTTACTTTTAATATGGAAAAAATAAAGGACCGGTTGGCTAGCTATAGGAAAAGTACAATCCAAAACTCTTTAGATAAGAAGGAGATGGATAAAGAGCTGAATTTAGCCAGAGATATTACAATGAAAATGGTTCCCACTAATTTTCCGGCTGCGGAGGGGCGAACAGACTTTGACTGCTTTGGAAGGCTAATTCCGGCAAAAATTGTGGGAGGTGATCTGTTCGATCTTTTTTTATTGGACGATAACCAATTGTTTCTGTCTATTACTGATACTGTAGGTAAAGGCATTCCTGCCGCAATGTATTCCGTGATGACCAGAACGTTTTTAAGAAGTATTGCAAACCCAATTACGCGACTTGGAAAGATGATGGAATCATTGAATAATGCCTTAACCCTGGTTCATGATTCGGATATGTTTGCAACTGTTTTTCTGGCTAAATTGGACCTTATTACTGGAGAACTTACTTATTGCAACGCTGGTCATCCGCATCCCTTCTTATTGAGAAAGGATAATAGGGAAGAGGCTTTGAATACCTCACAGGGAATTCCTGTTGGGATTAAGGGTAATATAGCATATTCCGAAAACCAACTTGTTCTGGCTCAGGGTGAATCATTGATTACATTTACAGATGGCATTACCGAACAATCGAATAAATCCGGCGCTTTTTGGGGTGTTGAAGGGCTTAAAAATGCTGCCGCACGATTACGTCATATGCCAGCTCAGATTATTGTAAACAAGACAATTGATGAATTTAGTCATTTTCGGGGCAACATAGAAGTTCATGATGATATAACCCTCGTTGTCATCAAATATAAACCGGATCATGAACATTCCTGAATTGAATCCAAGGCTTATCTATTTGGTTGGTACCTTAGGTAGATTATTGAAAATTATGTTGACGCGTTAAAATGAGCTTTTTAAAATCAGATAAACTTAAATCCAACGGAGAATGTTAATGTGTTTCCCTTGTTTACAAAACTAATATTGTCAGGAATTGTACCGGAAATATTTGAAAGGCCCCATTCATAACGAACATCAAATGTAAATTTCAAAATATCAACCCCAGCACCCAGTTGCCAATCCCATATATTATTTTTCAAATTATTTGGCGAAATATTAGGCAGGTTGGACTTTATAGTACTCCCTGTCATAGGAAATGACATCGCAGGCCCAGTAAAGGCACGAATTGAAACCACTTTTAAGTCAATAAGTTTATAGCCTAGTAAAAGTGGAATCTGTATTGTTTTTAATTCCATCGTCTGGGTTATCAACGATCCACTGCTAGATTGCCCATTTTTAAGGCAATATAACAGTTCCGGTTGAACGTACATCCTTTTTCCGCCAAGGCGGGCAAAAATTCCAAGATTATAACCTGATTTTGTTGCCGATTTAAAATCGGTATACGAAACATTATTTATCGTTGCATTTTCAGTATTAATTTGGCTTGAGTTTATACCCCCCTTTAAACCAAGATCAAAGGTGAACGGTAACTGCCCAAAAGTGGACGTCACAATTATCATTAAAGCGATTGTCAGAATCGAATTTTTCATGATGATATGTTTTATAACTATAAATAATAATTCTAAATAATCAATTACGAAGATAATAATTATTTTACAGTCTGATTACTACTAATCGGTAAGATAAAATATGATTTAAATGCTTTAGGAAATACTGCGCTCTTTCACAATAAGCTGGTAAGCTTCATTTAGCTTTTGAAATTTCTCATTAGCTGCTTTTTGAACATCTTCGCCTAAATAGCTAACTTTATCGGGATGATATTTAAGTGCCATCTTACGGTAGGCCTTTTTAATTTCCTCGTTAGTTGCACTTTGAGGAATTTCAAGTATATCAAAAGCCCAATCAGTTTTCGGAACAAACATCGCTTCAAGAGATTTATAGTCAGCCTCTGAAACTCCAAGACCTGTTGCAATCTGACGGATCAGGGAAAGTTCATCAGGATGAACCAAACCATCTGCATTTGCAATACCAAAAAGAAAATGAACAAGTTGCAGACGTGACGAATAATCGACATATTTTCTGATTTGGTTACAAATGTCGGCAACCGGAATATTCTGATGGGTGAGATCCTTCAGAATAACCAATGCCTGTTTTGCACCTTCAATTCCAAAACTTCTGATCAGGAACTCTTTGACATAGTCAAGTTCTGACCGAAGTATTTTCCCGTCCGCTTTTAAGACTGCAGTTACAAGAACCAGAAGACTAAACATATAGTCTCCCTGGGTAATCTGGGCTTTACCAATTGTTTCCGTCTGAGGTTTCTGATTAATTATCTCTGCCTCATCAAAAAAAGAACCAAGGAAGAATCCTGCCAGGGCACCCAAGGGGCCACCAAGCGTAAATCCCAATCCACCACCAATCCACTTACCAAGTTTTGCCATCTTCTCTGATTAATTTATCAATTTTTAAAATCTGCGGAATCAATAAGTTATTTGCATTGTTTTCAATAATAAAGTCTGCCAGTTTTATTTTTTCATTATCAGGAATTTGATTTCTAATTCGCTGTTTTACAATTTCTTCTGTTGTGCCATCCCTGTTGATTACACGTTCAATGCGGAGCTTTTCATTTGCTAAAACCAGTATATTAAGATCGAAATCTGAGGCATAACCGCTCTCGAACAAAATTGCAGCTTCGTATAAGCTATATGGAACTGCCTGAAAATTTTCAGTCCAATTCTGAAAACGTTGTCTTACCGCAGGATGAATAATTTCATTGATAGCAAACAGAGCCTGTTTATTATTGAAAATTATTGTTGCCAACTTTTGCCGGTCCAGAATTTCTTCAGAAGTATAAATATCCTCCCCAAAGAGTTTAATAATCTGGTTTTTAATGATTAAATCATTATTCTGAAGGTATTTCGCCTCCTGGTCTGCATGAAAGATCGGAATTCCTAGTAGCTTAAAGATTTCGCATACAGTTGTTTTTCCGCTTCCTATTCCCCCGGTTATCCCTATTTTTCTCATCATTGCCATTATTTCCGTTCTACTATAAAATCTACTTCCTTAGGGAAATAGTCAACAGATAGTACATTGTCAGGAATATCAATCAGGGTAACTGGTAATTTTGAGAGTATATTAGAATATTTGGAATAGTCGATAACTGCCTTGAACCTGCTATTGTTTAGTTTATTAAACTGACTGATGCCAACCCTGCAAGCGACTTTAACCTTTGAGGGGAAGGTCTTAATTGATAGGTTATCAGGGCGATTAAGGATTATGACCGGGATCTCAAATTTGGCTTCTGTACATTGCTCAACAGCGATGACCACCGATATTTTGTCTGTATTGGATTTTAGTTCGGATGGGAATAGGAGAGAGGCATTGTGAACAATGGTCTGTGATAAATTTTTCACTTCAACCGGACTAGTATATATTTCATTAAGTGTATCGAGGATCTCGACCGGACCCCTGACTAAAATAGAGGAAGGGTTTGCCGAAGGCGGTTTTTGCAAAATAAATTCCCGGGCAAATGATACCTCAATAACAGGGTGAACTTTCACCAACTTTTCTATAACCCGACTTACCTTAAACGTGATTGAATCGGGTCTGATATTGAGAATTCCGATTTCATTGGTTAGTTGTTTAGCAAACTCTTCTTTATGTCCATTGGTCGAAAATGAGTATTTGGATATGTAACTATTCTCCAGAAGATTATTTGACAATTCATTTACATCAATGAGGATTGGTGATAGGGCAAGGGAGAACTTTAACCTCAATAAACTGTACCCCAGCGCATCTACAGTAAGGTCCAATTTTTCGGGTAATTTTCCTGTAAGTTCTTTATTTATAGGTAGATTTGTGTATTTAACGGGAACAGCAATATGATCTGTATACCGCTTTTCGAGAGCATTAAGGAACCACAGGAACGAAGCCAATGCCAGGCAGACTATAAAAACAAAGGCTCTCCCATTACGAATCGCTTTAATTTCAGTCTTTATGTAGGCAATAACTCGTATAAACATGCTTAAATATTTTTTTTGAATTATACAAAAAGGCCGGTGAACCGGCCTTTCAGAAATTGATGCGAACAATTACAATAGAATTTATAATTCCAATACTCGCAATTTATTAGTATGCCTTAATTATTTCTGAACCGGTGCATCAGACATATCTCTCAGAACAACACTCTTATCAACTTTTAGTTTTGTATTTGGTGCTACTTCAAGGATAATAATATTATCTTTAATTTCATCGATTTTCCCATAGATCCCACCAGTCGTAACAATTTTATCCCCTTTTTGTAGCGCTTCACGAAATTTTGTCATCTCTTTCTGACGTTTCATCTGAGGCCGAATCATGAAAAAATAGAAAACAACGATCATCAGACCCATCATCAATAGCATATTCATTGATGAACCTCCTGCCGGAGCTCCTCCCGCCTGTGCAATAATAAATAAAATCGAATTCATTTTTGTGTATTTAAAAGATTAAACTGTTTATTTTCAATATATGCGCCAATCTGCAACTCTTTCTTTTCACCATCGGACGTTTCGATTGTAGCCACTTTAATAAGGTTTCCCCACTCTCCTGCAGTATTTAAAATCAGCTCTACTGTGGATGTTTCTCCCGGCAAAATTTCATCCAGGCTATAGTGCAATTCGATACATCCGCATGATCTTTCTGCTTTAATTAACTTTAGCCCTGATCCCCCCACATTTCGAAAGATAAACGAAAATGAAACGATCTCTCCATCATTAAGCGTACCAAAATTATGAATTTCCTTGTCAAAAACAATTTTCCCCGAGCTCTTTTTTACAAGTTCCTTAACCTTTTGGGAACCACTGTTTCCGGAATTGAAATTGCAACAGTAATGAATTGGTATCAGAAGTAGGCTTGAAATTATGGTGATGATAAAACTCCTTGTTTTCATGTTTCCAATAATCCTCTTCCCGCTTTGACTATTTTCCCTTCTTCTTTGAAATCCTTGGTAATGCGGTCGAGTACACCATTTATAAAGGTACTGCTCTTATTTGTACTGTAATATTTTGCAAGTTCAATATATTCATTTAGGGTTACTTTGATCGGAATGGATGGAAATTCCATCAACTCGGTCAACGCCAGCTGCATAATTAAAATATCCATGATTGCTACACGGTCAACATCCCAATTTTTTGTGTAATTCTCAATGATCTTTCTGTTTTCCGAATTATTGCTTATTGCCTTTCTAAATAACTTAGTTGTAAATTCCTGGTCTTCAATATCTTTATAAAGTGACATCAAATATTCATTCTTGTCATCTGCACTTTTAAATTTCTTTATTGTCTTAATCACCATTGAAATTGTAAAGTCAAGATCGTCATTCCAATAAATACTCTGCTCCTCGAGTTCATTCAGCATTAAATCACTATTAACCAGGATAGTACTGAAGAAATCCTCACAGAACCGGCGATCATTCTGAAAGTCATCAGATTCAGAATTTACATATTCTTTATAAAGATCAGATTCAATTAATGAGGTATAAATACCACGGATCAAATCGGGATAATTGGACCATTTTAGCTTATTTCCATCCAGATATTTATTCAGACTTGCATCGGATTTTAATCTGGCAATCAATCGGTTGTTTACAAATCTAAGGTTTGGATTAAGATCATCATCGGAAGGAAAATTTTTCATTTTTCTCGATTCAATCCGCTCGTTGGCAAAATCGCATAATTCCCCAAGAATCGCAAATAACAGATGATAAAGGTCATATGTTTTTCTGATGCTAAAAAGAAGCTCAGATTCTGATTGAGTAATTGTTTTTTCTGGGGATGAAACGTGTGCGTATAATATTTGTAGAACTTTGGTGCGGATTATCCTTCGACTTATCATGATTTAAACAGAACTGGTTTCAATTAAAATTCCGGATGCAAAAGTACAATAAAAATCCGAGTTGCTCAACGGCTCTCCTTTGATTGATCTGATTCGCCTTCAAATTCGCCTTCCTCGCCTTCAACTTCCTGATCATCATCATATTCAATTACCTGGTTTGGAGGGGCTGATTTGCGATAAAGTATGGCAAGACCCAATCCTGAAACCCCGCCCCATAAATGTGATTCCCACGATATTTCAGGTTTAACAGGAAATATTCCCCAAAATAATCCACCATAAAAGAGTGCAACAATCATCGATATAGTTAACAGCCTGATATTATGGCTAATTATTCCACTCATAAATAAAAAGGCTGCCAGCCCATATATAATTCCACTTGCTCCAATATGCCAGGCTGCACGTCCGGCCAACCAGACAAAAAATCCAGATAACAAATAGATTAATAAATAGATAGCATATGCTGATTTGCGGTAAAAGAAAAAAAGCGAGAAGGTGAGGATAAATAATGGAAATGAATTGGCAATTAAATGCTCAAAATTCGAATGAATCAAAGGTGCAAAAATGATTCCACGTAACCCCTTGGCAGTTAATGGAAAAATCCCCCATTGAGTAAACTCGAATTTAAATTCTACCTCAAAAACTTTGATAAGCCACAAAATCACAAGTACGGAGAGTGAAGTAAACAGGGCATGTTTGACAACCCGCTTTTCAATCAAATATTGTTCTTCAGTATAATTAGCCGGATAATATCGCGAAAGTAAGGCCATTAGGTCCGATTATTCATTAAGCAATTTTCTTAATAATTTAACAAAGTTGTGAATCTCATCCGCTGTGGTATCAAAGGAGGTCATCCATCTGACTTCACTTCTGGATTGGTCCCACATATAAAAGAAAAACTCCTGCTGCAATATTGGGATCAATTGAGCCGGAATAATGGCAAAAATGCCGTTTCCCTGTACTTCCTGCGTAATTTCAATACCCTTAAGTTTTCGGACTTCAGTTTCGAGTATTTTAGCCATTTTATTGGAATGGGTAGCGTTAACTTTCCAGATTTCATCACGCAGATAAGGTACAAATTGAGCACCGACAAACCTCATTTTAGAAAAAAGCTGTGCCGCCTGTTTTCTGTAATATTTACTGTATTCTGAAAGTGCAGGATTGAAAAATATAACTGCTTCACCGATCATCATCCCATTTTTAGTTCCGCCAAATGAGAGAATATCTACTCCTGCATCCTTTGTAAATGTTTTGAACGGAACTCCCAGGTAAACCGCAGCATTGGAGATTCTGGCTCCATCCATATGCAAATACATGCCGTGACGATGAGCAAGATCTGCTATATCACGGATTTCCTGTACGGAATAGACTGTACCTAATTCAGTAACCTGAGTAATACTTATCAGCCCAGGTTGCGAATGATGCTCAAAATCAAAGCCATGAAGGTGCTTCTCAATTAACTCAGGGGTAATTTTCCCGTTCCGTGTTGCAAGAGGAATTAATTTGCTTCCAGTAAATTTTTCCGGTGAACCACATTCATCAGTTTGAATATGAGCTGTTTCTGCACATAATATAGAATTAAAGGAATGTACTGCAGATTGAATGCCTAAAATATTGGCTCCGGTACCAGTCAGAACAAAAAATACCTCAATCTCATTACCAAACTCCTTTTTAAACAAATCAATGGCTTCTTTTGTCCAGGGATCATCACCATAACCTATAGAATGGCCAGTATTTGCATTTCCAATGGCTTTTAAAATCTCAGTGTGAATTCCGGAATTATTGTCGCTGGCAAAACCTCTTTGTCCCATAATTGTTAATTGAAAAATAGTTGCTAAGAATAAAATATTTTTTTTGTAAAAATATGTTTTGTTTTTGGCATTTTGCTATATTACACTCATGTTATTAAGATTCCCTAAGGTTTTATAATTACTAAAATAACAGTGAATGATCAAGAAAGATAAAACTGTCGTAAATATTTTTTGGATGCGACGCGATTTAAGATTAGAGGATAACACAGCGCTTTTTCATGCACTTAAAACACGCGAGAATGTATTGCCGCTTTTTATATATAATCCTGATATTCTGGAACGTATGGAAGTTAGGCCGGATTTCAGAGTGAATTTTATCTATAAGACTCTTGTCGGAATTAAGGAGACCCTCGAGAAGATTGGATCAAGTATTTACATTGCCCATGGAAGACCACAGGATATTTTCAAAAAAATGGCCGAAGAGTTTCATATTTGCAGCGTTTATACAAATCGGGATTATGAGCCCTATTCGGTTTATCGGGACTTTCAGGTTGAGAAATTTTTGAATATTAATAAGATTGAATATCATTCCTACAAGGACCATGTACTTTTCGAAAAGGATGAACTTGTAAAGGAGGATGGAAAGCCGTATACAGTTTTCACTCCCTACAAGAAAAAATTTCTCGAAAAGTTTAACAAAGAAATGGTTAAACCCTTAAACACAATTCAATATTTTCATAATTTCATCAGGATTGAACCACTTCCGATGATGAGCATAGAAAAACTTGGATTTGAACCACTAAACATAGTTTTTCCATCCAAGGCACTGCCTCAAATCTTATTGGAAGGGTACGCTGCCAACCGGGATTATCCTGCTCGGGAGGGCACCTCAAAACTCAGTGTTCATTTGCGGTTTGGAACAATAAGCATTCGCAAAGTTACAGCACTTGCTATTTTACACTCAGAAACTTTCCTTTCAGAACTCATCTGGCGAAATTTCTACAGTCAGATTCTTTGGTATTTTCCCCAGGTTGTTACACGAGCGTTTAAACCTGCATACGATAATATTCGTTGGGATAATAACCTTGACCATTTTAATGCCTGGTGTAAGGGGAAAACCGGTTATCCGATGGTCGACGCCGGTATGAGGGAGTTAAACCAGACTGGATTTATGCATAATCGGTTAAGAATGGTCACAGCCAGTTTTTTGTGCAAACATTTGTTAATTGATTGGCGTTGGGGAGAAACATATTTTGCCAGTAAACTTGACGATTACGATCTTGCGTCAAATAATGGAGGATGGCAGTGGGCTGCAGGATCAGGGTGTGACGCTGCCCCTTACTTCCGAATTTTTAATCCCGAACTACAGGCAAAGAAATTTGATCCTGATAATGAATATATTAGAAAATGGGTGCCTGAATTTGAAACCCCTGATTATTGTCAGCCTATTGTAGAACATCGCTTTGCACGCGAAAGAGCACTAAAGAGATATGCTCAAGGAATTGGATTCGAGGCTGAATAGGATAATAACCTAGAATTCAATTATTTTTAGAAATTTGTTGCGATTAATATATCCCTTGATAATTGTTCGGATATCTCTGTTATCGGCGTACCTGCGAATACAATCTTTCATGATTTCAAGATTAATGGGTGTGCAATCCATTGAAATATAGCCAAAACCAGTATATCTGCCATTTGAAATTTCGATTACAGCCTGCTCTTCCTTAATTCGTCCCTGATCGATAATGAAAAAATTTGGTGATCGATAGTTGAGAGGGTAGATTGATTTATTTACACGCTGGTTATAACTTTCGGCACTCTCAAGTCCATTGCACGCTCCCCGGCAGTCATGCAGTTGAGAATTAAAGCACATACCTGCATTATTATCAAGATGGCAAAGTTTTTTGCAGAGCGCATATTTCTGGGCTAAATTATGAAGATAATCGATCCCTTCCTGTTGAAAATGAAACGTTGTAAGTGGTATTTCTTCCCCTTCAATTTTGCCAATTTTAAGATGAATGTATCCTGCTGAATCTTCAAATGAAAAAAGTCCAAAGTTAAGAGCCGATCTTCGCTGGCTTCTGTTAAAAAGAGGTGTGTGCTTTTTAATTTCAGATGACTCAAGTAGAAGTGCAACCAATTCACTTCCAGTCTCTTCCCATGAAATATCGGCGATTTTATCCCGCATTTCAATTGCCTTTTTAGTCTGAGAATTGCTGAGGTGGGTTAAAACACGCTGGTGAATATCTTTACTCTTTCCAATATAGATAAGGTCGCCCTTTTTATCATAGAAATAATATACTCCTGTTTTGGCCGGAATTTCGGCCATTTTTTCTTTCGGAAAGGGGTATGTTTGATTTACAAATAGAGAAGAAGAGAGTCTGCTATTTTGGTCAATCAATATTTCAAAAAGTTTTACAGTTGCCAGGGCATCACCGATTGCTCTATGCCTGTCAGTAATCTCAATTCCAAGATCGGCACAAATATTACCCAGTGAGTATGAACGATGTCCCGGGAGAAGCTTGCGACCCAGTTTTACGGTACAAATTGTTTTTCGTTTAAAATCATACCCCAACCGTTTAAACTCCTCCTTTACGAAAGAATAATCAAATGAAGCATTGTGAGCCACAAAAAGTTTCCCGGCAGTAAATTCAATTATTTTTTTTGCAACCTCATAAAACTTTGGAGCATTTAAAACCATTTCATTGGTAATGCCGGTCAATCTGGTTATATGATAGGGAATATTACACTCTGGGTTTATAAGTGTAGTGTAGGTTTCTGTGATACCAATTCCATCGTGTAGAATTATAGCAATTTCAGTAATCTTTCCGTATACAGCCGCTGTTCCGGTCGTTTCAACATCGATGATAGCATACATAATTGATTTAAAACTTTGCCTTTATAATTGGTGCCAGGTCGGATGCTTTATTTTAGGTATCTAAAATATTAAATTATAAATACTTAAAAGCAAATATAAAGCATTATATTTTGTTTTCCATATAGATCCGGATCATCCTGTAAATCTCAATTACATTATCATTTTTAGGGAGTGAGTCATAGAGATGACGAATGTACTGTTTCTGGTTTACGATTTGAAAACTTTTTTTAAAATGGAGGTCAAAGATCCAGGACATTTGAAAAATAATAAAATCATTGAACGTAACAAGGTCATTTTTATTTGGAATTCCCCCTTCGATAATTATTTTACAAAATGAAGGGGTAACTACCGGTTTTTCTGAAAGTGCGAGGTCTTTGGCTAAATTGGGTTTACCAGATCTCCGGGAAATATAATCAGATGTTGCACGCCAAACATCCAATTTATCCGCATCCCTTAATAGCTTAATATAGAAAAGATTAGTTTCGTTATCTTTTGAAGGGAGATCAGGTTTATTATGATTTTTAATGACCTGAACAATTATACTTCGGGTCGGCTCTTCAAGTTGATTGAATGGTACACAGGATTTCAAATATTCAATACTAGCTTGTGCATGGTCTGAAATAATAATTTCGGAATTTTCAGGAAGCAGAATCCACAATCTGCCAATATCATGAAATAAGGCGGAAATTTCAGCTACTGCTCTATCATTTTCATTTAGCTCAAGAGAATCGGCTAGACTGATACTATTTTCAACAACTTTTTCAGTGTGAATTATTGTCCTCTCAACAGCTGGATCTACATTGTAAGGTGCATGTTTAAAGGAGATTATAAATTCCTTATATGCTATTCGTAGTGAATCAATCAATTCCCGGGGTACCATACTCTCAGCCTTAGGTTTTGCTGTAAAAATAGCAATTAAGAAAATGGAAATCGTGAAGTATTAACAATTTTAAGGGAGAAATGTAAAACTTAACATTAAAGATTTAATCAACACAAATAAGTGGTTAATCGATAAAAAGGATATTCTGTTTGGAGAAAATTATTACTTTTGTGTCCGTTTCCATAAATGGCCCCATAGTTAAATGGATAGAATGGAGGATTCCGGTTCCTTTGATCCGCGTTCGAATCGCGGTGGGGTCACTTTTAGCCTCATAATCACTTGATTATGAGGCTTTTTTCTTTTTTACACTCATTTTTACACTCATTAAGGGGGTAAATACGGGAATAATTTGAGCGCGTAAAAAGTAAGATTTAAGCACTTTTTAAGTTCAGAAAATTAAAATGGAGTAAGCGGAATTAAGACAATTTAGATCTCTGTTATTGTCTTTGCACCTGCCGTAAATCATTCAGATTCTCTTTTAGGTCCAGGACATATCCATTAAGAATCTTTATGTTTTCATTTAATAAATCAATTTGTATTTGTTTCGAAGTACATTCATCGCAAACCGGTAAAACCTTTGTCCGATAAGCTGGAGCATTTTCCTGCATGACGCCTTCTCCTAACAACAGCCATCTTGCACTCAGTTCAGGATAAAGTTGCAATATAGATTGCAATTTTGTAACTGAAATTGCTCTGCCTGCTGTTACCCATCCACTATATTCCATTCTGCCGACTCCCAATTTGCGGTAGAACTCGGGTGGAGCAATATTATTCAAATCAATAAAATCTTTAAGACGCTGGTTTATAGTCATATAAATTTCAGTTTTTAAAAATATTTAATTGAACCATTATAAACTACATATAAAGAATAAATGTTAGCATATATCAGCAAACATATATAAATAGAATGCTACATTTGGAGAACAATTAATCAAACATATTTGTAAATATGCGTTACAAATATACTACATTAATGCAACAATTTAACATTTATTATAAATTATTTAAAATGTCAAGGAGAAATAATATTGTATTGAGTAAAATGGATCTGGAAAAACTCAGAAAAAGTTTGCCTATCGAATTTACAGAAGCTACTGCTTTAAAAATGGAATTTTCAATCGGGTACATCAACCGAGTTTTGGCCGGAACTTCCAAAAATGATAAGATCATTTATATGGCCCTTGAGTGTGCACAGAATCATAAAAGTGATTTGGAGCAAATCAGCAAAAAGATTCAGGCGCTGTAGTCCTGGTCTATTTTCGGCGTATAAATAAGGTGTATTAACCATACCTGATATATATTAAACTAATTAGTTCATTATGAAAATAATAACCAGATTCTGTAAATACTTTAACTCTTTTATGGAACCCCGATTTTCGACCCTGGAAATTGAACAAAGTACACTCCGCAGGGGTGGTGAAGGTCATTTTGAAGTCCTGTTCTATGATGACTTCCTGCAAAACTATCCAAACAGAGTAAAGGGGTTCATTTATTTTCAGGGAAAGAAGACAACCTGTGAATGGGATAAATATGGCAGGTGTTCGGTTGAAGGCAACCGTAGGAAAGACGCAGATTTAATGCGGCCAGCCAAGGTTCAGAAAGAAATTGATGCCATAAGGAATGTATTTATAAGTCTGATATTCCTGGGGCTAACCTTAACCTATTTAATTATTCAATCATGAATATTGCAGTACTTGCCAATTATAAGTCACTGGATTATCAAATTTTACTGCTAAAAGTAAAATCCCTTTTCCCTGAAGACCTTGTTTTAGATCTTTCCAGGCATACCGGAAATGATTGGAAAAAGTCAGATCAGAACAGAATCAGTGATATTTCAAATTCCAGTCTGGTTATTGTTTGCCAAAATTGGCAGGCTCATGTAGATGTTATCCATGATCTTACTGAAGCCCAAAGAGGGAAGAAAGACATTTTCATTGAATTTGAAGGCCGGTTTGTGCCATTAACCCAGCAAACAGCCCGGGTATGGTAAGGCACCTGATCATCTTTTCCACCGGATTTGCCCAAGTATTTTTGGTTGCAGCCAATACCTATTTTATAAGTAGGACCACCTGGGTCGGAATTGGGATCTGTGGCTTCGGTATTTCCTACTTATGGACAATCAATGTCCGCAAGGTATCCATAGGCACTAAATCTGAACAAATCGTGTACGCAACCGGCGCCATGATAGGTGGATTATGTGGTGTTTACATAGCCAAATTCATTAAAAAATAAGAAATATCGGTAACGCACACGGAAAGTCAAACAAATGTATGAATTTACGATTCAATATTGGTATTCTGATACCACAGGAACTATGCTGATTGCGGCAGATGACGATCAGCAGGCTATTTCAGTGTTATGGGAAAAATTAAACCCTTTTTTTTCTCTGGAGATGGCTTATCAAAAATCACGGATACTAGATGTCCGGCAAATTATTTCCTGAATGAATAAATGGAGCGACAATCAAATAAATAATTTAAAACTAGAAGTGATGTTTACGATTCAAATTGATGAAATCAGGCTTGCAGAGGTTGTAAGACAAGCGGTTAAAGAGCAGATGGAAAACCGGAGTGATGAGGTGGGACCTGGTGAAGGAGATAAAAAAGGGATTTTCCTGTATTCTCTCAAGGAACTTGCAGATTTTCTGCATTGCAGTACTCCAACGGCCCAGCGAATGAAAAATGAAGGGAGGATACCTTACAAACAAACAGGACGTAAGGTCATTTACGATACCGATGAGATTTTACGGTCCATGGAACATGGTACCGGTAAAAGGTCAAAATTGAGAAAATGAATGGATTTGTTAATTATCAATTAATCATTGAAATGAATTGAAATACGGCCATAAATGATACCGAATGAACTAATTAGTACGATCAAAAGTGCGGCGAAGATTGAAGAGATTATTGGTGATTATCTAGCATTGAAAAGGATTGGAACAAATTTTAAAGGGTGTTGCCCCTTTCATAATGAGCAAACGCCAAGCTTTATCGTGTCATCGGTAAAAGGTTTTTATAAGTGTTTTGGGTGCGGAAAAGGTGGTGATGCAGTTGGTTTTGTGCAGGAGATGGATCGAATCTCCTTTCCTGAAGCCTTAAAAAAGGTGGGTAGGCGGTACGGCATCGATGTGCCTGACCGGGAATTATCAGCAAAGGAGCTGGCTGAATACAAGAAACGGGAACTGGCACTAAATGAACTCGAAAAGCAAAACCAAACCTTTAAAGAAGCACTCACCCGAAACAATGGCGCCCAGGATTGGCTGACCATCGATCGCGAGATCACTCCTGAGACCATCCAGAAATGGGGATTGGGCTATGCCGGATCCGGCTTCTTTGCCGGACGGATTACATATCCGATTCACAATTTTAAGGGTGAACTGGTTGGATTTACCGGCAGGCGACTTAAAGAGGATCTGGAGCCTAAGTTCAAGAATTCGGCGAAGGATGACCTGTTTAATAAATCTGAATTGCTGTATGGGTTATACCAGGCAAAAATGAAGATTTTTAATGCGCGGAAGTGTTATGTAGTAGAGGGGCAGCACGATGTGTTAATGATGCACCAGTATGGATTTGAGAATACAGTTGCTCCAAGCGGGACGGCCTTTACAACGCAGCAAATCGCCCTGCTCAAGCCATGGACCCGTAATATTGTTTTAGTCCTGGATGCTGACAGAGCAGGTCAGGAGGCTGCTATCAAGCACATTTCTAACTTATTAACTGAACAGATCAATATACGGATTGTACTGTTACCGGAAAAGGAAGATCCTGACAGCTTTTTGAGAAAGCATTCTGTGGGCAGTGATGCCAATCTTGATGTACGGGAGTACATTGAAGGTAACGAATTGAATTTTATTGAATTTAAGGCGGTTCATTTTGCAAAAGAAATCACTGAGGACCCGGAAAAGAAAGGAGAGCTGATTAATGAGATTACCAATGACATATCCCTGATTTCGGATAGAAATGTACGGCTGGCTTACACCCAAAAATGTTCAGCCATTTTTGATATTAAGCCCACTGAACTGAGTAAGGATATCGCAAGACTTCGCGAGAAATTGAAGGTTGAAAATGAGGAAGGAACCTGGTTTGCCTGGGATGAAGCCTCAGAATGTATCAAAGAGAGTAAGGAAGCGAATATCTTATCTCATTTTGATGAAGTTATTGATTATCATTTAGCTGATAATAAAAATTACCTGGGAATGAACTGTGCTCCACTTAAAAAAGGGGAGATCCTGAAGCTCCTGAAGCTTACCAAAACAGTCATTTTTGATGAGTATATCAGCCAGTTTTATGACAAGAAAACAAAGGATGAGTTGCCCGCAATTAAGAATCTCAAACGGCTAATCTCCTTTGGGTTGGACGTGAGGATGCGTCTTGGCGATGGGGGAGTGGTCGATGAGGATACAGGGGAGATCAGCGACCCGGAGTACATTAATTTCACAGATTGGTATATCCTTAAAATTACTGCCTTACTCTCTCCTGCGGATGATCTGTTTGCGAGCTGGGCGATCGAGCACATTGCCGAACTCCTCTCATTTCTTCCGGAATCCACGCGAATGATCAAGTTAGGCAATGTGCAGGGTTTTTTCAAGGCAGCAGGAGTTAAGATGATCATCGGGGATTTTAAAAAGATTTTGGATAAGTTTTTAAAGAAAAACGCCAAAACCTTTGAGCCGGACCTTCAGACGGTGGATATGAGTGAAAATCCCATGAACCTTTCGCATGATCAGCTCAATGATCTGAACAGGTACCAGCACTATTTTGAAAAGAATTCAATTCATCATGTGTCCAAGACAGGGCATATTGCCCGGATTGCGAATTTTATCATTATCCCTATCATTCACAGTAATACGTCAAACGGTCACTTTAAATTGTTCGAGATGAACAATGAAGATGGGATAAGAACTACCATTTCTCTTGAAACAGTTGATCTGAACGATGTGAGGCGTTTTAAGTGTAAAGTTGAAGCTAAGGGTAATTTTATCTGGAAAGGGGATCAATTTCAGCTCGATAATGTCAAGGAACGCTTATATGCGAATACTACGTACAGTAATGAAATTGAGCAGCTTGGCTGGCAGAGCGAAGGTTTTTGGGCCTGGTGTGACGGCATTACGTTGCCTGATGGTAAATTCACTAAAACCGATGACAACGGATTAATTACAGTGGGAGATCAAAATTACCTGATCCGCCCATTTTCAAATTTGTATGCCAAGGACAAAACAGCCTATACCAATGAGAAGAAGTTCCTGCATAAAACATCGGATGTAACCTTTGAGGATTGGAGCAAGCGTTACCGCAATGTCTTTGGTGACAATTCGATGATTTGCATGTGCACACTGGTGACCTCCTTTTATTCAGATGCAATCTTTAAGATTGTGCATGGTGAGTTACCCATGATCAATTTTTTCGGACCCAAAGGGACCGGAAAAACATTCCAGGCCGAAAGTTTATTGGCCTTCTTTGGTGAAAAACAGGACATCAACAACCTTTCCAAGGTGACTGTTTATGGACTGTCACAGACCTTAAAGTCCTTTCACAATGCCTTGTGCCTGATTGATGAATACAAAAATTCGCTGGAGATGCGGTGGATCGAGATGTTGAAATCGATCTTTAACCGCCAGGGAAAGATCCAGGGGAATTTTGCGATGGCGGGAAGTAAGACAGAGCATATTCCAATCAATCAGATGGTTTTGTTGTGTGGTCAGGATCTTCCGACGCTTGATGTGGCGCTGTTGGAGCGGTGTTTATGCCTTACGGCTTATAAAAGTGATTATACGGATGAACAAAAAAGCCGTTACAATGAGTTAAAGGACCTGGAGGAACGGGGGTTTGCCCATTTGACGGATGATTTTCTGAAGTACCGGGAGCTTGTGATTGAGCGGTTTGCAACGGACAATGGAATGATCCAAACCCTAATTTCTCAAAAGTGCAAGGATGTGTCTGTGAGGCTTCAAAAGAACCTGTCTACCATCTTAACAACCTTTCATATTCTAAAAGACCAGTTTAAATTTCCATTCACCTTTGATGAGGTTCTTGAATTTGGGTTGAAGGTGATCCGGGATCAGCAGAAGTTTATTGAAAGCTCGGATGATCTGAAGAATTTCTGGAGCATTTTTGCGACTCTTCTGGAGCAGGACCGGATTAAGGAAGGGCGTAATTATGTACTGCATGATGTAGTTCAGTTAAAATATGTGGGTAGTGATCAGCCTATTACCTATGGAAACGGGAAAACTATGCTATTTCTGCGTTGGGATGGTTTATATCCCATGTATGCGGAATACTCCAGACGCAGTAACATGGTTGCCCTAGGAGAAAAGACCATTCAGTTTTACCTGGAGAAAACCAAATATTTCCAGGGCCGGTTAAAATCAAAAAAGTTTAGAGATAAACAAACAGGACAGGTATTTGTGAACCAGGCTTATTGTTTTGATTATTTGGAGATGAAGGAGGTCATTAGTCTGATTGAGACCAATGAACCGGATATTGAAACCGGGAATGAAGATATGCGGACAGATGCTCTTATAGAGGTACAAACAAAGATGGTTTATCCACCAGAGGAGAACTCTAAAGGAGCATTTTAGAAATAAAACTAAATATAGGCTCGTACGAGGATTTAGGCCACTACCTTCACTACCATCACTACTCTATTAGTAATCAATTCAATAAAACATTAAATAAGGTAGTGTAGCGGTAGTCAAAGTAGTGAAAGTAGTGAGAGTAGCCCAGGTAGCCTCAGATAGACCACCCCCGGACAGGAAAAATATTTTTTTATTCAAATGGAGCGAAAAAATGGATTTGAAGTCAAAAACTGAAAAACAAAAATTTAAAATGATGCACACACGAATCAATCAATTATCCACCCAGCAATTACGAAGACTAATTGAGCTACGGTTTGAGCTGGAGAAGTTATTAAAACAGGTTTGCTACCTGACTGAATTTTCCATCGAAGAGTTAAAAGGGAAAGGCAAATTCAGGGATCTCGCCTATGTCCGGGGCGCGTATGCATGCCTAGCCCGGACCAGGTAT
>CAIXCY010000107.1 GCA_903918045.1 uncultured Bacteroidia bacterium | reverse complement strand
GTGGTCCTATAATCTGAAATTATTGACGGATATGGGATTTAGCGCGGAGGAAATGGCGGCAAATCTGTCTGAGATAAAAGTTGAACCGGTACTAACCGCTCATCCAACCGAAGCGAAACCCACGATAATGCTTGAGCATCTTCGTAATTTGTACCTGTTGGTTGTGAGGCGTGAAAACCAGATGTACAGTAGATTTGAGCAGGACGAGAACCGCAAAAGAATTAAGATCGCCCTTCACCGAATATGGCGGATATCGGATGTTTATACCGAAAAACCCGATATAGACTCTGAGCTGGATAACATTATTCACTATCTGACTCAGGTTTTTCCGGAGGTTATAACTTTGCATAACAGGCGTTTAATTCAGGCATGGGAAGAGGCTGGATTCGATCCGGCCCTAATACGCGGGACAGGAAATTTTCCGAAAATAACTTTTGGAAACTGGGTTGGCGGCGACCGGGATGGTCACCCGCTGGTCACCGCAGCCGTAACTCATAATACATTGCTAAAGCTAAGGCTAAAAGCATTTCAGGTTATTAAAAAAGAACTTTTAAGTCTTCAGAAGAATTTGAGTTTTTATTGTATCGAAAAGCAATTGGATGGGAACTTTCAGAAAAATTATAACAGGCTTAGGATTGAGATGAAAAAATCTTCCGCAGATCATCCATTTGAAAATTCTAATGAGGCCTTCAAACAATATTTATCATTTCTAATTGCTAAAGTCCCCGTTGTGATTGATGAAGGGGAGGCAAAGGAGATTCGCGAGGAGTCAATTAGCTACAAGTTCCCATCGGCTTTAATCAAAGACCTTGAAATATTGCAAAATGGATTAAAGGCGTTTGGAGCCTCCGAAATTGCGTTCACTGATGTTAACGAAATCATCCAAATTATAAATACCTTTGGATTTCATCTTGCAAAACTTGATATCCGGCAAAATAGCCGGTATCATGAACTGGTCCTCTCGGAACTTATGCAGGCGGCTCAATTGGATGGTAATAGCTTTTTAAGCGGTGACGAATCCCAAAGAATTGCTTTTGTAAACAAGGAGTTAGTCTCATCGCGTCCTTTTACACACCCCAATATCACAATCGGAGAAGAGGCTAAGTCATTGGTCGATACTTATCGCGTAATTAGCGATCATGTGAATCAATATGGCGCAGAGGCTCTTGGTTCACTTATCGTGAGTATGACCAGGAATGTCTCTGACCTGTTGGTCGTCTATTTACTGGAAAGGGAGGCGGGGTTATTGGTCCCTACTCCGGATGGGCTTGCCTCACGGTTGCCGGTCGTTCCGCTTTTTGAAACCATTGAAGATTTAATTCGCTCCCCCCGGATCCTGGATGAATTCTTAGCACATCCTGTAACCCAAAATAGCCTGAGGTTACAGCAACAAACCAGCATGGTCAAAACGCCGGTTCAACAGGTGATGATTGGCTATAGCGACAGTAATAAAGATGGAGGAATACTGGCCAGTCAATGGTATCTGTACGAGGCACAGTCAAAACTGGCTGAAATAGGGATAAAGCACAAGGTTAAAATTCGTTTTTTTCATGGCAAAGGTGGATCGATTAGCCGTGGTGCAGGTCCGACTCACTGGTTTTTGCGGGCATTACCACCAGGGACTATCAACGGAGATATTCGGCTTACCGAGCAAGGAGAGACTATTGAGCGAAAATATGCCAATAAAAATAATGCGGTTTATAATCTTGAGCTTCTGACAGCCGGGGCATTGTCTGCTGTAATACTCCAAAACCACAATCAAATCAAGGAACATGAGCTGGCATCTGAGTTCGGTTACCTGGTCTCCAAAAGTATGTCAGTTTATAAAGAGCTCATCGAAAAACCTGGCTTTATTCAGTTTTATGAAAAGGCTACCCCGATTGATGCCATTGAGCAGAGTAAAATTGGTAGTCGTCCTTCACGTCGGACAGGTACCCGTTCGCTTAATGATTTGAGAGCTATTCCCTGGGTATTTAGCTGGAGTCAGTGCCGGTTCAATATTACAAGCTGGTATGGCGTCGGAACCACTCTTGAAGATATGATGAACCAAAATCCGGTTGCCTTCGACCGGTTTAAAAATTCAGTAAAAACGGATCCATTTGTACGGTATGTGCTTACGAATGTCGATTCAAGCCTCGCCTCGTCCGACGAGGCAATATTCAGGCAATATGCCGCCCTGGCAAGTGATCTCCCCGGGAGCAGTGAGATTTTAACCCTGATGCTTGACGAGTTGACACGGACACGAAAAATGATTGATTTCATTCTCAGTATCCCCCTCTCTGAACGGAGGGTGAATCACTATTATTCAACACTCTTAAGGGCAGAAGCCATGGAGCCACTTCATAAACACCAGGTGAATTTACTGAAGCAATGGCGTAAAAGCATAGATCCCATAGTCACTGAGAAAAGTAATACGCTTCTGTTTGAACTTTTACGCTGCATTAATGCAATCGCCGGAGCCATAGGCTTTACCGGTTAGTTACTTAACCCAGATAGTTAATTTTTTATGAATCTAGCCCATATTTTTCTTAACAATCAGCAATGGATTGAAGAAAAGCTTAAAACGGATAGTGATTATTTTAGGAATTTGTCACAGGGTCAAAACCCTAAGGTTCTCTATATTGGCTGTTCCGATAGCCGGGTAACTGCCGAAGAGCTAATGGGAACCAAACCGGGGGAAGTATTTGTCCATCGGAATATTGCAAATATGGTTCCTAATACCGATTTAAGCGCCATGTCGGTAATTAATTATGCGGTGAGTCATCTGAAAGTAAATCATATCGTTGTATGCGGCCACTATTACTGTAACGGAGTAAAGGCAGCCATGCAATCTGCCGATATGGGAATCCTCAATCCATGGTTACGGAATATCAGGGATGTTTTTCGCCTTCACAAAGCTGAGCTTGACTTAATAACTGATGAGGAGGCTAAATATAAGCGACTTGTTGAACTGAACGTTCAGGAACAGTGCGTGAACATTATAAAGACATCTGACGTCCAGAAAGCCTCCAAGGAGCGGGATTTTACTGTTCATGGCTGGGTTTTCGATATTCACACCGGGAAACTTATCGACCTTAAGATTGATTTTGATAATATCCTGAAAGAGATTATGGAGATCTACAGGATTATTTAACCCGGTGTAGGCGCTGGACCCTTATTCCTCTGTATTACCAGCAAACACCTCGAGGTTCTTCATGGTTGGAGTCGGCTAACGTTATCAAAAACCCCATATTGTGATATTTTGAATTTAGCCAACTTATTGAACAAAAACTTCATTGGTTCAGAAACGATCCGTGTACGACAACGGAATAATATAAAAATCCTCTTTTTAAGATTATATTCAAAATATGAAAATATAATATCTTGAATAAATTACTTTCCGGATCTATTTAAATATTTGGTAAAGATTTATAAAATAATTAGATGCAGTGTTTTATCTAATGTAGTTTATTATTATTATACTGCTTCTTAATTTTGTTTTGTAATGTCGGTATAATCATTTCAAGAGTTATTATTATCACATCTTCCGTGGGCGCCAACGGTAAATATCGATGTCGGAATTGAATTTTCCGCATTAGAGCTATTTACTTAATCTGCACTTTCATTTTAACCAGTTGGACCTTTCCAGATTTTAATCCTTCGTAATTTTACGAATCCGGCTTTTAACGGTTTAACGTTTATTGCTGATCACATTGAGCTTTGGATTCATTATATTCCAATAGTGCACTTATTAGCTTATTGGGCACACTTATTGCCAAAATCTTGACACCTGCCAAGTCAAGACAAATTATTGATCAAATTCATTTTATAG